>DATLLB010000591.1:0-16711 GCA_035538075.1 Enhygromyxa sp. | reverse complement strand
CACTGACACCGATGTCACGGTTGTCGGTCCCGAATTGAGCCAAGCGCGCAGTATCGAGCCGATCTCCCAGCGTTCGCCGCAATCTCCCGTTGAAACGCTGTTTTTCGGGCAGAAGGACAAACGCGACGGCTCACGTGGGCGGCCGCTGCATGGTTCGGCCCCGCCGTGATAGAGGCTGCGGACTGCGAGTCAGGAGCTGCGGCTGCGCAGTCGGCTGCGCGTCCGGACCCCGCCACAGTGAACGAGCCTCCAAATACAACCGCGGTGCTGAAGTTCGGCGGCGAGGTCGTGGCCGCACCCGAGCAGCTGGCGACCGTGCTCGGCGAGGTCGCCGAGTTGGTCGAGTCGGGCTGGCGCTTCGTGGTGTGTCACGGCGGCGGACCGCAAGCGACCGAGCTCGGCCGTCAGCTCGGGCTCGAGCCGATCAAGGTCGCGGGCCAGCGCGTGACCGATGAGGCGACGCTGCGAGTGGTCTGTCAGGCGCTCGCGGGCGAGGTCTCGTGCACGGTCGTCGCGGCGGCGCGGGCCGTGGGACTGCGGGCGCTGGGCATCTCGGCGGGCCTGATCTCGGCCCGTCGGCGGCCGCCGGTCGTGGTCGCCAGCGAAGGCGGTCGCACGATCGATTACGGCTGGGTCGGCGACGTCACCGAGATCGATCGGGCCGCGCTCGAGGGTCTTTGGGCGCTCGGCCTGACGCCGATCGTCAACCCGATCGGTGTGGGCAGCTCGGCGGGCGTGCCGTCGGTCTTCAACATCAACGCTGACACCGTCGCGGCGGCCATCGCCGCCGAGCTCGCCGCCGATCATCTGTTTGCGGTCACGGCCGTGCCGGGTGTGCTGCGTGATCGTGACGACCCGAGCACCCGAATTCCCCGACTCGTGGCCGCCGAGGCGCGAGCGGCCATCGCCAGCGGACAGATCGCAGGCGGCATGATCCCCAAGGTCGAAGAGGCGCTCGCAGCCCTCGGACGGACCAAGGCGGTGCACATCCTCGCAGCCGAGCCCGGATCCTTGCGCGCCGAGGCGCGCGAGCCGGGCAGCCGCGGCACCGTGTTGTTGGAGCAGTGATACCATGAGCAGCCAAGTGCAAGGAGAACCTCCCCCAGCATTGCCACTCGAGCGTGAGGGCACGCGATGAGCGACGCAGACACGCTCTCGATCCTCACGTTCGTGCTGTGCCTCGGCGGCAGCATGTTCTTCTCGAGCAGCGAGACGGCGATCACCAGCTACGGTGACCGTCGGGCACGACGGGCTGTCGAGGAGGGCGAGAAAGAAGGCAAGGTGTGGGCCTGGTGGATCGAGCGCCCGGTCGAGGTGCTGACCACCATCCTGCTCGGCAACAACGTCGTGAACACGATCATGGGTGCGACCGCCACCGCGTTGGCGATCCGTCACCTCGAGGGCACGGCCCGCGCCTCGTGGGCGGTCCCGGCCGCGGTCGCGGTCACCACCGTGCTGCTGTTGATCTTCGGCGAGATCGTGCCCAAGGCGCTGGGCAAGCTCTACAGCCGCAAGTTTGCGATTCAAGCGCTCCGGGTGCTGGGCGGCGTTCGACTGGTGACCGCGCCCTTCGTGTGGGCGCTGGCGAAGGTCACCGAGCTGGTGATCCGCCGGGCCGCCGACTCCGAGGAGAACGGCGGGTCGCGGGTGACCTCGGGCGAGATCGGCTATCTGGTCAAGGTCGCCGAGCGCGAGGGCACGATCCCGGCCGAGCAGGCCGAGCTGCTGCAGCAGGTGTTTCGCTTCGAGCAGAAGATCGTCCGCGACATCATGGTCCCGCTCGATCGCGTGGTCGGTGTCGACCTCGAGTGGGACATCGAGAAGATCAAGCGAGTCGCCCATGCGACCGGGCACAGCCGCCTGCCGGTCTACGAGGGTGACCTCGACGCCATCCGCGGCATCCTGCACATCAAGCAGCTGGTCGCGCTCGAGCTCAGCGATCGCGCGACCGAGAGCAACAAGTATCAGATGTTCGAGGGCCTGCTGCGCCCGCCCTTCTTCGTGAGCGAGAGCCTGCTGATCCACGATCTGCTGCGCCGCTTCAAGGAGCAGCGCGTGCACCTGGCGATCGTCGTCGATGACGCTGGCGACACCGTCGGGGTCGTGACGCTCGAGGACGTGATCGAGCAGCTGGTCGGGCAGATCTTCGACGAGTCCGACCGCGCGCCCGTGTTCGCGCCGCTCGACAGCGGGGTCAAGTACGTCGACGGCCAGGCCAGCCTGCAGTCGGTCGAGGAGATGCTCAACGTCGAGTTCGAGGATCTCGACGGGGTCGCGAGCGTCGGCGACTTGCTGACACGACTCGCCGGCCAGATGCCGATCGCCGGCTCGGTGTTCGTGGTCGAGGGCGTCCGCTTCAAGGTGCTGGCCGCCGACGTGACGCGGATCATTCGGATCAGCGTCGAGCGCGTCGAGGTCGAGGACGACGAGGAAAACTAGCTCAGCCCCCCGCGGCCGCCTCAGTTCGAGCCGCGGGCGGCCGCTTCGCGGCCGTTCGCTCGCTTGGCGAGCGAAGCGGATCGGCACGTAGTTCTCGGCCGCACGCGGTGACCCCCGATGGGGGTCTGGCCTGTCAAAGCCGGGGCAGCTCGTTGCTCAGGATGCCTTGCCTGACCAGGTGCGAGCGCTCGCCGAGCATCGGGATGTTCGGGTTCGCCTTGTGCCGGGTCATCTTCTCGAGCGCGCGCGCGGACTCGAGGAACGTGACCACCACCGCATGGCTGCGCCCGAAGATCGGCGTGGCCGCGTCGCCCAGGCGCGCGAGCTCCTGCTCGGGCAGGTCGCTGTCGCGGAACAGCTCGGGGTGGACGTCGAGGAAGCGCGCGAGCATCTCGATGGTGCCGACGCGCGTGTACTGACCGGTCTCGACGTCGATGCGGCTGTAGGTCCAGTCGACGCCGCTCAGCGCTCGCAGCTCGTCCTCGTCGTTGTGCTGGTCGCCGACGCCGTGCAGGTCGGGCGAGGGGAGGGCCGCGATGATCGAGCGCGGCACACCGAGCGCCTTGGCGAGCTGGTAGGTCTCGCCCTTCGAGAGCATCGCGATCGGGTTGGTGTCGACCTCACCGTCGCCGCCCTTTTGATAGAAGCGCAGCCAACGATCCTCGCACTCGTTGCCGGTGCCGTGACGGATGCCGCCGCCGGTGAGCCGGTTGAAGCCGCGGCCGATCGGCGCGCGCAGGCACGAGCGGATCGAGCCGAGCACGGTCGGATCACGCTGGATCCGGGCGTCGACCTCCGCGGTCGAATAGCCCGCGTGGGTCAGCGCCTCGCGCATGATCGCGATCAGCTCGTCGAACTGCCTGGTGATGTCGATCTCGACCAGCGGGACCGCGAAGGCGGCTGCGGCCTCGCGCGCGCGGTCGCGTGAGCCGGTCGACGAGTGGATGCCGGTGAAGACCGTGACGATCTTGTCCGGCCCCAGCGCGCGCGCGAGCAGCCCGAGCATGACGGCGGAGTCGACTCCGCCGCTCAGATCGAGCTCGGCGCGATCGTTGCGGACGTGCTGGTGGAAGCGGCGGATCGCAATCACGCGCTCTTCGAGGAGGGCTTGCGGGTCGAGGACGGGCATGGAGGTGTTCGCTCTTCGATCAGGAGGTTGTTAGTGTACGTAGCACACCAAGCGGTGGGGCGCCGCGAGCATTCCCGCGGCCATCATAGCGCTGTGCTCGTGCGTTTTGCGGCATCGCTTCAGTCCCGCGGCACTTCCTCGATCTCCCAGCGCTCGAACACGGCCGGCTTGTGCTCGATCTCGGCCACGAAGCGACTCGGCCGCAGGATCTTGCTGGGTCCGTCGCGGCCTTCCTCGATGGTCGGGTAGAGCATGTAGAGCTCGTCCTCGGCTCGGGTCACGGCCACGTAGAAGAGCCGCCGCTCCTCCTCGAGCTCGCTCGCGCTGCGCAACGACTGCGCGGTGGGGAACCGACCCTCGGCCAGCCACAGCACGAACACGATCGGCCACTCGAGACCCTTGGCCTGGTGAATCGTCGAGAGCACGAGCTTGTCGTCGGGCTCGTCGCCGACGACCACGTTCTCGCCGGCCATGCCCTGGATCAGCGCGAGCTCGCTGAGGAACTCGCCGGGCTCGGTCCAGCGCTCGGCGAAGCGGGCGAGGTTGTCGAGGTCCTCCTTGCGCGCGTCGGCGTTGGTGAACGTGCGGTCGGCGTAGTCGCGGTAGTGGGCCTCGACGATCAAGCGGATCGCCGACGAGGGGTTGCGCTCGCCGGCCTCGCCGAGCCGCTCGAACAAGCGGGCGAGCTCCTCGAGCGCGCCCTTGGCCCGACCGCGCGTCTGCTCGGCCTCGTGGGCGAGCAGCTCGGGGATCGGCGTACTTGGTGCGACCGGCTCGGCCATGCGCTGGCCGTCCTGATCGAGCTCGCCCGAGAGGATCCCGGCGACGCGCTCGGCCGTGCGATTGCCGATGCCCGGCCACAGCCGCAGCAATCGCAGCCACGCGAGCCCGTCACGTGGGTTCTCGCGCGCGCGCAGGTAGGCGACGACGTCCTTGATGTGGGCCTGCTCGAAGAAGCGCAGCCCCGAGCGCACGGCGAACGGGATGTTGCGGCGCGTGAGCTCGACCTGCAGCTCCAGCGAGTGCGCATGGTTGCGGTACAGCGCGGCCATCTTGCGCAGCGGGATGTTCTGCTCGTGGTGCAGCTCGAGCACCCGCTGGGCGACCAGCTCGGCCTGCTGCATCGCGTCGCGCAACGGGATCAACGCGGGCAGCATGCCGGTCGAGCGCACGGCCGTGAGCTGCTTGGGGTGCTGGAGGCGGTTGACGGCGATCGAGCGGTTGGCGAGCGCGAGGATCTCCGGCGTCGATCGATAGTTGATCGTCAGCGGCAGCACGAGCGCGTCGCGGTGGCGGATGCGAAAGTCGTGGATCTGCGCGAAGTCGGCCCCGCGAAAGGCGTAGATCGACTGCGCGTCGTCGCCGACGCAGGTCAGGCTGCGGTGCTGCACCGCCATCTCGTCGATCAGCGCGCCCTGCAGCGAGTTGATGTCCTGATACTCGTCGACCAGGAGATGGCACCACTGCGTGCGCAGGCGCTCGGCCACGGCCGCGTGCTTGGGCTCGCGCAGCAGCTCGAGCCACAGCAGCAAGAGGTCGTCGAAGTCGACGCAATTGAGCCGACGCTTGCGCTCGTGATAGCTGTCGATCACGCGCTCGATCGGCTCGAGCATGTCCAAGAACTTGAGATAGCGGCGCTCGACCACCGCGCCGACCGTGCCGAGCATGCCGACCGCCTGCGAGGCGATCGCGGTCAGGATCTTCGCGTTCGGGAACCGCTTGCTGGTCAGGATCGGCGTGCCGAGCTCGTTGACGACCGAGCTCATCAGGTCGCGCGCGTCCTCTGGATCGAGGATGCCGAAGTCGCTGCCGAGCTTGAGCGCCTCGCCGTAGCGCCGCAGGATCCGGTTGCCGACGTGGTGAAAGGTCCCGGCCGCGCTGTGGCGCATGTCGATGCCGAGCAGGTTCTCCACCCGGCTGACCATCTCGCGCGCCGCTCGGTTGGTGAACGTGACCAGCATGATCTGATCGGGCGGGCAGCCGCCGGCGACCAGCCGCGCGACCCGGTAGGTCAGCGTGCGGGTCTTGCCGGTGCCGGCCCCGGCCAGCACCAACACCTCCTTGGGCGGCGCCTCGACGACCGCGCGCTGCTGCGGGTTGAGCTCGCGCTCGAGGTTGAACGCGGGCTTGGCCGGCGAGGCGCTCTTGAGGACGTACTTCACGACGAGCAGTTAGAGGTTGCTGGCGAGGAAGTCGAAGATGCGCCGCTCCATGTAGACGCGATCGGCCAGCCGGCGCGGGGTGTGGCGCTCGTCGGGGTAGAGCTCCAGCCGGTAGTCCTTGCCTGCCGCGATCAGGGCGTTGATCAGCCGCGCGGTGTGGCGGAAGTGCACGTTCTCGTCGATGAGCCCGTGGACCAACAAAAGCTTGCCGCGCATGCCGTCGACGTGGGCCATCACGCTCGAGCGCTGATAGCCCTCGGGGTTCTCCTGCGGTAGGCCCATGTAGCGCTCGGTGTAGTGGGTGTCGTAGCCGTCCCAGTGCGTGACCGGTGCGCCTGCGATCGCGACCTGGAAGGTCTCGGGCGCGCGCGCGAGGGCCATCGCCGCCATGTAGCCGCCGTAGCTCCAGCCGTAGATCGCCACGCGCTTGGGATCGCTGAGCCCCTGCGCGACCAACCACTCGACGCCGGCGACTTGATCCTGGACCTCGACGTTGCCCATGTCGTGTCGCAGCGCGCCCTCGAACGCGAGCCCGCGTCGGGCCGAGCCGCGGTTGTCGAGCTTGAACACGAGGTAGCCGCGGTCGCGCAGGTACTGGGCGCGCAGATCGACGGTCAGCCCCCACGAGTCGCTGACGCGCTGCGCATGCGGACCGCCGTAGACGCTGACCACGGTCGGGTAGGGGCCGGGCCCGTGCAGCGTGGGATCGGGCTTGTAGATGGCGCCGTAGAGCTTGGCCTTGCCGTCGGCGGCGCTGAGCTCGACCAGCTCGGGCGGCTCGAGCTCGAGCTTGGCGATGCGTGCATCGATCGGGCTGTGCTCGCTCGGATGGAGGGTCTCGAGCAGCTTGCCGTCGGCGAGCGAGCGCAGCTCGATCGTCGGCGGCGTGGTCGCGTTCGACCACGAGTCGATGAAGAAGCGGTGCTGACGATCGATGGCCGCGCCGTGCATGCCCTCGGCATCGGTCAGCTTGCGCAGGTTCTGGCCGTCGAAGCCGACCTCGTAGAGGTGGCGCTCGCGAGGGTCCTCGCGCGTGGCCATGAACCACAGCTTCTGCGCGGCCTCGTCGATCTCGACCACGCCCTCGACCATCCACTCGCCGGAGGTCAGCTGCGCGAGCTCGCGACCGTCGGCGGCGTGCAGGTAGAGGTGCAGGAACCCGGTCTTCTCCGAGGCCCACACGAACGCGCCGACCTGCTCGGGGTGCGCGGCCGCGGTCGCCTCGTCGAGCTCGAGCGGCTCGAACACGTGATGTAGGTTGATCCAGATCTCGGAGCGCTCGCTGAGGATCGTCTGGCCCTGGCTCGCATCCTTGGCGAAGCACACCAGCCGCAGCTCGAGCTGACGACGATCCTGGATCTGGGCGCAGAGCGAGCCGTCGGGCTTCCAGTCGACGCGCGCGAGGTAGAAGTCGCTGGCCGGATCGGAGCACCACTCGCCGCCACGCTTTGCCCACTCGGGCACCGTGAGCTCGAGCCAGCGGATCGGACCGCCCTTGGCCTCGACCACGCCGAGCCGCACGCGGGCGTTGTCACGACCGGCGAACGGATAGCCGTGATCCTCCTGGGCCTCGCCGCCGACCGCGTCCTTGCCTTGATGGATGATGCGATAGGCCGGGATGTGGGTCTCGTCGACCTCGACGAACGCGAGCTGTCCACCGTCGGGCGACCACCAGTAGCCGCGATGGCGATCCATCTCCTCGGCGGCGATGTACTCCGCGAGCCCGCGCGAGCGACCCAGCTCGGCGCCGCCCGTGGTGACCTGCTTGGGCGCTGCGCTGCCGTCGGCCGGCACCACCCACAGCTCGCCGCCGCGCACGAACGCGACCTGTTGGCCGTCGGGGGAGAGCGTGGGATCGAGGGCCGGACGCGGATCTTCGGTCTTGCCCACGAGCAGGCGCAGCTTCGCGTCGACGCCGTCCTGCAGCCAGATCTCGCCGGTCAGCGGGATCAGCATGCGGTCGTGCGCGCGGGCCCACGCGTAGCTGGTGACCCCGAGCGCGAGCATGCGCTGGCGCTCGCGTGCGAGCTTCTCTTCGGGCGAGAGCTTGTCCTCGCTGACACCACCGCCGGGCGGCTCGACCACGCGGCGGACCGCACCGAGCTGACCGGCGTCGTCGATCGCGGCCGCAAACAGCTCGCGGCTCAAGCTGTCGTCGGGGCTGTCGAGCCACGTCAACCACTTGCCGTCGGGTGAGAAGCCGATGCTCCCCGGCACGGCCGTGCCGGGCTGCGGATACGTGGCGATGTCCTCGAGGGTGATCGGGCTGTCGCTGTCCATGGTCGCAGACTCGAGTTGCGCCGCAGTCGGGCTCGGGGCTTCGTGGGTCTCGGGCTGCGGATCCTGCGGGCCGCAAGCGACCGAGAGCAACGCGACCCAGACGATCGCCAGCGAGCGAGATGCCCTGCGTGCCATGGCCGATGGTCGCAACCGCGCTGGTGGACGTCCAGGGCCCGAGGCGATCTCGCAGTGGGCTTGCGTCGCTCGGCGAGCGCGGGTACAGCCCCGACGATGTCGAGCTTGTCCGAGCAGCTCCTGCGACCCGAGGCCAAGCCGCACGTGATCGAGGGCTGCTGCAAGCTCATCGAGCGCGAGGTCGCCAGCAAGCGCGGCTTCTCCGGCGCGGCGGTCAAGGCGGGCTTCGCGGTGGTCACCAAAGTCAAACCGGGTTTCGTGCGCGAGGTCGTGACTGCGCTGCTGCCCGATTTCGCCGAGTCGCTCGATCCACTCTACAAAGAGTGCGCGAGCGAAGCCGACGTGTTCGTACGCCGGGTCACGAGCGACCGCGCGGGCGCAGCCGAAGCCCTGCTCGGGGTCACCGATCGCCGCATCGGCGGCGCTCGCCCTGCGGTTCAACGCGCATACGAGAAGCTGCGGCCGAACGCACGCGAAAACGTCGAGGCTGCGATTCCCGGGCTGGTCGAGACCATCCGGCCTTACCTCTGAGTTTGCTGGAGCCGAATGTTCGCGGTGACCGGGCGTCCAAGCGACCCGTGCCATCCGCCCGAATCGCTGGACGGTTGCAGATCGGGTGCGTACCATCCCCCGCAGTCATGCCCTCCAATGCGGCCGCGAACGACTCCCAGGCGAAGCTCGAGCTCGAGCTCAAGCAGCTGATCGTCGACACCCTCAAGCTCGAGGACACCGCCGCGGAGGACATCGACAGCAGCGAGCCGCTGGTTGGTGATGGTCTCGGGCTCGACTCGATCGACATTCTCGAGCTGGCGATGGCGATTCACCGCCAGTACGGGGTCAAGACCGGGTCGGACGACAGCCAAAACCGTGAGGCCTACGCCAGCGTGGCCAGCCTCGCCGCTTTCATCCGCGCCCACACCCCCGGCCAAGGGGCCTCCAACGACTGATGGTCGGAATGCCAGCGGTTCGAATGACGAAGGGTGAGGTCCTCGATCACGTGCGCCGGACCATCGCCGAGCTGTTCGAGCTCGATCTCGAAGACATCCGACCCGAGTCCACGATCTTCGACGATCTCGATCTCGACAGCATCGACGCCATCGACCTGGTTGCGAAGCTGCAGCAGCTCACCGGTGAGCGGATTGAGGAGCAGGCGATGCGCTCGGTTCGAACCGTCGCTGATCTGACCGAGCTCGTGGCAGGGCAACTGGTTCGCACGTCATGACCGACCGCTATCCCGTCTTGGGCGCGACTGTGGCCCCGTCCCCGACCGTGGCTGGGCTCGCGCCGATCGTCGCGCCCACGCTGGTTCGCACGCCCGGCGTCTCGCCGATCCTCGCTCACCACGAGCCCGAGTCCCCGGTCGCGTTTGGGCAGGCTGGGGCGCGCAGCGCCGAGCGCCTGCGGACCGACGTCGCCCGCGTGGCCGCGGTGCTGCCCGAGAGCACGCCCGACGATCCACGCGAGATCCTCTGCGTCGCGACCGATCGCTATCACTTCACGGTCGCGCTGCTCGCCGCGTGGCAGCGTGGCCATCGAGTCGCGCTGCCGCCCAACGCTCAGCCCGAGCTGCTGCGCAGCCTCGCCGATGATCCGGCGATCTCGCTGGTGATCCACGACACCGACGAGATGACCGGCCTCGATCTGCGCCCGCTGCTGACCGAAGAGGCCCGCGCGACCCCGGCCGATCCGCTCGAGCTCGCGCCGCTGCCTGCCGCGCGACGGCTGGTCACGGTCTGGACCTCGGGCAGCACGGGCGAGCATCAACGCCACCCGAAGACCGCGGGCCAGCTGTTCGCCGAGGCGTTGGTGCTGGCCGAGCGCTTCGGGCTCGCGGCCCATGCGGGGGGCGTGCGCGTGGTCGCGACCGTGCCCTCGCATCACATCTACGGGCTGCTGTTCTCGGTCTTGGTGCCGCTCGTCAGCGGCGGCTCGTTCCTGCGCGAGACTCCGCTGCACGCGGGGGTCGTCCGCGCGGCGCTCGAGGAGACCCGCGCCGACGTGCTGGTCAGCGTGCCCGCCCATCTTCGGGCGCTGCGGATCCTCGATCCCGGCCAGCTGCCGCCGCTCTCGCGCGTGT
This sequence comes from Enhygromyxa sp., assembly GCA_035538075.1. Classification (GTDB taxonomy): domain Bacteria; phylum Myxococcota_A; class Polyangia; order Nannocystales; family Nannocystaceae; genus Plesiocystis. The sequence continues at coordinate 6,489 of DATLLB010000591.1, read as the reverse complement.
TCTCGTCGGGCGCAGCGCTGCCGCCCGACACCGCGCGCGTGCTGTTCGAGCGCTTTCGCTGGAGCGTCACCGAGGTGCTTGGCTCGACCGAGACTGGGGGCATCGCCTCGCGCGTGTGCGGGCCCGAGCTCGAGCCGCGTCCGTGGTTGCCGCTGCCACACGTGCTGATCGACGTCGACGGTGAGGGCCGGCTGCTGGTCGACTCGCCGTTTCTGCCGCCCGATGGTCCGCGTCCGTGGCGGACGGCCGATCGCGTCGAGCTGCTCGGCAACGGCTACTTCCGGCACCTCGGGCGCGTCGACGGGGTCGTGAAGGTCGGCGGCAAGCGAGTGTCGCTGGCCGAGATCGAGCGACGCCTGCTCGAGATCCCCGGCGTCGAGGATGCGGCCGCGGCCGTGATCGCGGTCGACGGCGCGCGCGGGCAGGAGACCGTCGCGCTGGTCGTGGCGCCCGGGCTCTCGCCCGAGTTTCTGCGCGCCGAGCTGCGTCGCTGGCTCGATCCGGTGGTGGTCCCACGTCGGCTGCGGCTGGTCGACGCGCTCCCGCGCGAGCCCAACGGCAAGCTGACGCGCAAGCGCCTGCTCGACGCGCTCGACCAGCAAAAGCCTCGCGTGCGCACGCTCGACTGCGTTGCGATCGTAGCAAGCGAGGCGACCACCGCTCGCTACGAGCTCTACGTCCCGCGTGATCTCTACGCGCTGCGCGGGCACTTTCGTGGCGCTCCGATCGTCCCGGGTGTGCTGCAGCTCGAGCTCGCGCGCGCCAAGGCGGTCGAGCGCTGGCCCGAGCTCGGGCTCCTGCGTCGCGCGCTGCGGGTCAAGTTCGTGCGACCGCTGCGACCGGGCGAGCGCCTGCACATGCTGCTCGAGCGGCGCGGCGACAAGGTCGACTTCACGCTCGCGAGCTCGGACATCGACAAGATCGCGACCGGCACGCTCGAGTTTGCCAGCGAGCCTCGCTGAGGCGTGGACGGACGAGTGGACGCGATGCGGGGCAATTCGAGCGCGGGCGATTCGACGCCGGAGTTTCGTCCCTGCGCCGTGATCCCGACCTACGACAACCCCGACACGGTCCGCGCGGTGGTCGAGCGCGTGGGTCCGCTGCTGCCGGTGATCGTCGTCGATGACGGCAGCGCGGCGCCGGGTCGCGCGGTGGTCGAGGCGATCGGTCGCGACGCGCTCGCGTTCGTCCACCACCGCGAGCGAAACGGCGGCAAGGGAGCCGCGGTCACGACCGGCTTCGAGCTCGCGCATGCGCAGGGCTACACCCACGCGCTGCAGGTCGACGCCGACGGTCAGCATGCGCTCGACGACATTCCGCGCTTTCTCGAGGCCGCGCGAGCGCAGCCGAGCGCGCTGATCCTGGGCGCGCCGGTCTACGACGCGAGCGCGCCGAAGGGCCGCCTGATCGGCCGCCAGATCACGCGCTTTTGGACCAACATCGAGACCTACGGGCGCGTGATCGATGATCCGATGTGCGGCTTCCGGGTCTATCCGGTCGCACCTGCGCTGGAGGTCGCGCGCCGCTGTGGGCAGCGCATGGACTTCGACATCGAGGTCGCCGTGCGCCTGGTCTGGGAGGGCCTGCCGGTCGTCAACCTGCCGACCCACGTCCACTACCCCGAGGGCGGCGTCTCGCACTTTCACCTGTTCCGCGACAACGTGCGGATCTCGTGGATGCACAGCCGCCTGGTGGTGCGCAGCTGGGCCCGCCTGCTGACGTTGCGACGCCGATCGTCGCGGCAGTGGACGGCGCGAGCGTGACGACTGAAGGTCCGGGGGTGGCCGACCAGCGAGCCGAACCAGACCCCCACCGGGGGTCACCACGTGCGGTCGCAACCAACGTGCCCGGAGCGAGCGAAGCGAGCGGCGCACACCACCCAGCTGCACGGGGGGCCGAGCAGTGGCTGGCTCGGCGCGAACGCGGCACGCGATCGGGCATCCGCGCCTTGCTGCTCGTCACCAAGCTGATCGGACGTCGCGGCGGTCGGGCGCTGCTGCGCGTGATCATGTTCTACTTCACCCTGTTCGCGCCTGCGGCTCGCCGCGCGTCGCGGGCGTGGTACGAGCGGGTCACCGGTCGATCGAGCTTCTTCACCGCGTATCGTCATCTGCTCCGCTTCGCCGAGGTCGCGCTCGATCGTGTGTTCTTCGTCCGCGGCGAGCTGCAGCACTTCGAGTTCGATCGCAAGGGCACCGAGCTGATGCACGAGCTGCTCGCCAGCGGTCGCGGGGCCATCCTGCTCGGCGCCCACTTCGGCAGCTTCGAGGCCATGCGCGCGGCGGCTCGCAACTACAGCCTGCCGATCAACATCCTCGCGCACAACGACAACGCGCGCATGATCGCCGCGTTCCTCGACGAGGTCAGCGGTGGGCAGTCGCGCGTGCGCGTGATCGAGATCGATCCGCACGAGCGCACCTACATCCTCGAGGTCAAGCACCGCATCGACTCGGGCGAGCTGGTCGCGGTGCTCGGCGATCGGCTGGGCCTCAACGATCGCTCGGCCACCGTCGAGTTCTTCGGCGCGCCCGCTCGGTTCCCGACCGGCCCGTTCATCATGGCCTCGGTGCTGCGCTGCCCGGTGCTGACCGTGTTTGGGACCTATGTGCCGCCGCGACGCTACGAGCTGCGCTGCGAGCTGCTGGCCGAGCGCGTCGAGCTGCCCCGCCACGCCCGCGAGCAGGCGCTAACCGGCTACGTCGAGCAGTTTGCCCGCCGGCTCGAGCACTACGCTCGCGCGGCCCCGGACAATTGGTTCAACTACTACGATTTTTGGCAGGATCCCTCCGGCTCCGAAAGCAGGCCCGCCGATGACGAACCTTCGAACTGACGAGCTCGTGATCATCGGCGCCGCGCCGCTGCGAGTCGAAGACGTGCTCGCGATCGCCACCCGCGGCGCGCGAGTGCAGCTCAGCGACGATCCGGAGTTCCGCGCCCGACTCGGCGCCGGCGCGCGCTTGCTGTCCGAGCGCGTGGCCGCAGGCGAGCGGGTCTACGGCGTCACCACCGGCTTCGGCGAGTCGTGTCTGACCGAGGTCCCGCGCGAGCATGTGTCCGAGCTGCCGCTCAACCTGCTGCGCTTTCACGGCTGCGGGACCGGCCGCATCTTCGACGAGGTCGAGGCCGCGGCGATCGTGGCCGCGCGGCTGGGTTCGCTCGCCTCCGGTTGGTCGGCGGTGCGACCCGAGCTGATCGAGCGGCTGTGCGAGCTGCTCGATCGTCGCGTGCTGCCGCGGATCCCGGCCGAGGGCTCGGTCGGAGCGAGCGGCGATCTGACCCCGCTCAGCTACGTCGCCGCGCTGTTGGTCGGCGAGCGCGAGTGCAGCTACGCGGGCGCGATCGATTCGACGGCCGAGGTGCTGGCCAAGCTCGGGCTCGCGCCGTTGCGGCTGCTGCCGAAAGAGAGCCTCTCGATCATGAACGGGACCTCGGTGATGACCGGGCTCGTTTGCCTCGCGCTCGGCCGCGCCGAGAAGCTCGCTCGGCTCAGCGCCACGATCACCGCGACCGCCAGCGATGCGCTGGTCGGCAACCCGGCGCACTTCGACGATCGCATCTACGCCGCCAAGCCGCACCCGGGTCAGCGCCAGTACGCGGCGTGGATCCGCGAGCACCTCGAGTACCAGCCCGGGCCTTCGTTCGCCGGTCGCATTCAAGATCGCTACTCGATCCGCTGCGCCCCGCAGGTCGTCGGCGTGCTGGTCGATGCGTTCCCGTGGATGCGGCAGTGGACCGAGACCGAGCTCAACGGGGCCAACGACAACCCGCTGATCGATCCCGAGACCGGCGAGGCCCTGCACGGCGGCAACTTCTACGGCGGGCACGCCTGCTTCGTCGCCGATGGGCTCAAGAACGCGGTGGCCAACCTCGCCGACCTGCACGATCGCCAGCTCGCGCTGCTCTGCAGCGGCCATACCAACAACGGCCTGCCGGAGAACCTCAATGGTCGAACCGGGCCGGACCGTGCGGCCCATCACGGCTTCAAGGCCATGCAAATCGCCGCGTCGGCGATCACGGCCGAGGCCTTGAAGAGCACCATGCCGGCCAGCGTATTTAGCCGCAGTACCGAATGCCACAACCAGGACAAGGTCAGCATGGGCACGATCGCCGCACGGGATGCGCTGCGGGTCGTGGAGCTGACCGAGCAGGTGTTGGCAATTTCGTTGTTGGCTGTCGCCCAGGCCGTGGATCTTCGGATCGCCCTCGGGGGTCGCTGTCGTGCGCGCAGCCTCGCGCTGCGCGACGCCGTGCGCAGGCGGGCGCCCTTCGTCGATGCCGATCGTCGGCAGGATGGCGACATCGCCGCGATGTTGTCGATGATCCGCGCTGACGATCTGGCCGAGCACCTTTCATGAGCTGTCCAATGTCGATCCTCGCTCGCACCTTCCGTCCGCTCTGCATGTTGGCCCTCGCCGCCGGTCTGCCGGTGTTCGCAGGTGCGGCTGCGAGCCTGAGCGCCCCGACCTCGGCCGTCGCCGCGCAGGCGGTGACCGTCGACGAGCTGCTCGCCGGCTTCGCCAAGATGCCGGGCCTCTACGCCGAGTTTCGCCAGGAGAGCTACTTCGGCCTGCTCGCCGAGCCGCTCGTCGACACCGGCACGATCCACTACGCCGACGGCAAGCTGGTCCGTCGCACGCAGAGCCCCACGCCCTCGGTCGTGATCATGGACGACAAGGGCATCGAGTACGGCGACGGCCGCACGGTCGAGCGCATCGACCTCGAGGGCAAGCCGGCCGTCAAACAATTCGTCGACGCGTTCACCCGCATCTTCGCTGGCGATCGCAAGGGCCTCGATGCCATCTACCGGGTCGAGTTCACGCCCGGCGAGGGCCGCAGCTGGACGCTCACGCTGGTGCCCAAGGTCGAGCCGATGAGCCAGATCATCGCCAAGGTGATCGTCAGCGGCAGCGAGCTCGAGATTGCGACCATGCGCGTGGTCGAGACCGGCGGCGACGAGACCGTCACGCATTTCTCCAAGGTCGACACCGCGCGCAAGTACACGAAGGCCGAGAAGCAGTCCCTGTTCTCGGCAGTCCTGTAGACTCCCGCGACCGTGGCCGAGACCAGCCTCAAGCGCTTCGTGCCGGTGGTGATCGGCGCCGTGTTGCTCGCGCTGATGGGCGTGTTCGTGGCGCTGAAGCTCGAGCTGACCTCGGAGATCACCCACTTCCTGGCCGCGGGCGATGACGCGCGACTGGCCAAGCTCAGCCGTCAGCTCGCCGAGTCGGAGCTGACCAAGACGACCATCCTGGTGATCGGCAGCGAGTCCGGCGACACCGACGAAGCGATCGCAGCCGCCCGCAAGCTGGCCGAGACGCTCGCCGCCGACGAAGAGGTCGCGTGGGTGCGCTCGGGTTGGGAAGAGGATCAGAACCAGGCCATCTACGATCTCTACTTCCCGCGCCGCATCTACTTCACGGCCGAGACCGACGCGCAGCTCGAGCGCACGCTCGGCCGCGAGGGCCTCGAGGCGGCGGCGACCGAGCTGCAGCGACAGCTGCGGCTGCCGACCGCGGCGCTGATCAAGCGCATCGCCCCCGAGGATCCGCTGCTGCTCTATCCGGCGATCCTCGAGCGCCTCGAGGACGCGCGCGCCGGGCCGCTGCGTGTGGTCGACGGCCAGCTGGTCAGCGAGACCGGCGAGGCGGTGATCCTATTCGCGTCAGTCCACTCGCCGTTTCGCTCGGCGCATCAAGGTCCGCTGCAGGAGCGCATCGCGGCTCGGTTCGCCGAGCTGGCCGACGACGCGCAGACCCGCGGCCAGCAGCTGCAGCTGCGCCAGAGCGGCGTCGGTCGGTTCGCGCTGCGGGCCGAGGCGCAGATCCGCGGCGACATTCAGCGCATCTCGATCCTCTCCACGATCGGCGTGGTCGCGCTGTTCCTGATCCTGTTTCGCAGCCCTCGGGCGATCGTGCTCGCGATGGTCCCGCTAGCGAGCGGCGTGCTCACGGCGCTGACGGTCTCGCTGCTGGTGTTCGGCCGCATCCATGGGCTCACGCTCGCGTTCGGTGCGTCGCTGATCGGCGTGTGCATCGACTACCCGATCCACCTGTTCAGCCATCACACGCTCGAGCCCGATCCGAGCGGCGCGATCGGGACCGCGCGGCGGATCCGGCCGGGCATGTTGGTCGGAGCGCTGACCACCGTCGCGGGCTTCGTGGGGCTCGGCTGGACCTCGTTTCCCGGCGTGCGCGAGATCGGGGTGTTCGCGGCCGTCGGGGTGCTCGCGGCGTTGCTCGCGACGCTGTGGCTGCTGCCGCCGTTGATGGCCGATCGCCCGCGCGCGGTCACCCTGCAGCGCACGCTCGCGCGCTGGGCAGCCGGCCTGCTGCGTCGCATGCAGGCGCGTCGGCGCTCGCTGTTGGTGTTGCCCGCGATCTCGCTGCTGCTGATCGGCCTGGCGATCCCGCGCGTCGAATTTCAAGACGACGTGTCCGCGCTGACCGAGACCGACGCCGACCTGCTGGCCGAGGACGAAGCCGTGCGGGC
>DATLLB010000590.1:0-3490 GCA_035538075.1 Enhygromyxa sp. | reverse complement strand
CGTGCCCGAGCGCGGGACCACGGTGATCTGTCTGTTGCCAATCTCCAGCGATTGACGGCTAGGCTGCTACTCCTCGTAGATGTTGAACAGCGCGTAGCCGTCGTTGTTGCTGTCGACCACGCGCCCGAACCAGCGCTCGCGCCCTTCCTCCGAATCGCAGTCCGAGCCGCGGAAGTAATAGTCCTCGTTGACCTCGTAGCTGGTGCAGAATCGACGTGTCGCGTAGCCCTCGCGCGGGATCCAGCGCTCGTCGCCGTCGGGCGTCTGGGCGTAGAGATAGATCGGGCCGTCGACACTCTCGGCCAGGGTCGTGCAGCGATTCGGACGGACCCGGTACCAGCCCTCCGAGGTCTTGGTGCCGTCCTCGTAGTAGCCCATCGCGCCGTAGATCACGTAGTCGGTGTAGTTGCAGATTTGCACGGTCAAGTCGTAGGTCCGTGCGTCCGCAGAATCGCCATGTCCGATCAGGCTCCCCAGCAATGCTGCGATCCCAACAAACTTCGGTAAAAATGAGGATTTCATGCAATTGTCTCCTCGCATGATTGTTCCCTCGCAAGGCGATTGCATCAATTGACACGCGGTGACGGTCGCGAGTTGGACACGCTGCGCGCCGCGGCGATCTGAGCCCACCGCCGCGGCGCGGCCGACGGTCACTCGCGGGATCCGAGCGGCCGCGGGATCGTGCGATCGTGGACCTTCATCGCCCAGTCGTAGCGGCGCGCCCACGCCAACACCTGCATGAGCGGATGCCCGATCAGGTTGTGCACTGCCCAGCGGTGCTTGGCCCAGCGCAGGCGCTTGCCCTCGAGCAGCGCGGGTGAGAGCAGCATCGCGGCCTCGAGCGCGAGGATGCCGGTGATCGCATGCTCGCTGCCGTCCTTGCAGTGCACGATCAGGATCAGCTGCTCGATGCGCGAGTAATCCACCCGAGCGATGTGCTCGCGCGCGAGCAGCTGCGACTCGGTACGGATGAAGCTCATCCGACCAGCCCGCCGGTCTTGGCCTCGAGATCGAAGTTGTGCTCGATGAACTCGATCACCCGGCGCGGATCCTCGTGGCGAGAGAAACAGATGTTGGGCCCGTGCTCGTCCAGATAGACCGCCTTGATGCCCTGCCAGACCTCGCGCAGACCCTCGGCGGTGTTGCGGCCACACTCGTGCGAGCCGCACTCGAACGGCCGCTGCGGACGCGTGGGGATCGCCCGGCCGGCGCCGGCGTCCTCGCCGATCGGGTGCCGCGGCGGACAGTGGAAGTGCACGATGCAATCCACGTCCTCGTGCATGTCGAAGATGATGCGCTGCGACTGACCGCCGACCGAGGGCTTGGCTCCGCGCGCGATCACCCGATCCTGATCGACGGCCTCGATCTCGAGCAGGCCGTCCGTAGCCAGATTGTTGAAGTTCGACTTGCGGCGGCTGGTATAGATGATCCCCGGTCGCGGGCCGCGAGTCGCGAAGTGCCCGACCGTCTTGCCCTGAAACGGCTTGTAGGCCCCACGCGCAATGCAGTGATCGACGACGGCCCGCAGGTTCGCGGGGACTTCGTCGCCGGTCCATGGGATCGGCTCGCCGGGCACCACCGTCGAGCGCGTGAAGGTCAGGCCCGTGCGCAGCTCGATCATCTCGCACAGACCCGCGACGACCTCGCGCCGATCCTTGCTGACGTGATAGCGCGCCTCCTCGGGCGTGATCACCATGTTGAGCCGCGTGTGCACGTCGTTGGCGAGCACGAGGTTGCACGAGGCGCGCTTCAGCAAGCCGAGACCGGTGAGATAGAGGGCATCCTCGCTCAGTCCGGTGGTCGCCTTGAAGCCGACCAGGAACACGTCCTTGCGTTGCTGCCGAATGCTGGCGATCAGCTTGTCGGCCGGGCGCAGGGTCGCCTGCAGCGGACCCTTGCGGGTCTCGAGCCGCGCGACCTGCTTGCCGAATCCATCGACGTCGAGCGGCTCTCCAGCTTGTGCGAGCGACTCCGGCTGCCAATCACAGACCGCGCAGGCGAGCACGATGCAGGCGGTGTCCGGGCGCGCGACCAGGTGCGCGAGCAGCTTGGCGAGATCGTCGTTGGTCTCGAGGTACGGCAGCTCCGCATGCTTGAACAGCGCGCGCTCCTGCTCCGACGGTGCGCCCGCGCCGATGGCCATTTTGGTACGGATCAGCACCACCTCGCGCTCGGGGTCACGCCGGAGTTGTCGTGCGAGCTCGGCGTGGATGTCGACGCCGACGCGGCCGTAAGCCGGGGCACAGAGCGAGAAATGCGGCGCGACATGAACCATGGTCCCGCCGGTGAGCACGTAGAAACGCTTGGGATCTGCCATGCGAAGGACTTTCTCCGCCGCAGCAGGGGGCGGAAAGTTGGTTGTGCGGCTCGACCGAGCCTATGTGGTGAGGGCGACCTGCCCTCGCTTCAGAGGATGACTGAAGGCGCGCCGCTCGGCTTGTCCGAAATTGGCGAAGGCGAGCGGCTCGCCGAGTGGCCGCAATTCGCGAAGGTGCCACGCTGGTTCACCCACGGAGAAACGCGATGCCGCAGACTGACGAAACCCTGCAAGGACCCGCCGCGACCACTCGACCGTGGCCGGCCGAGGTCGATCCCTGGAAGATCGCCAGCAACCCCAAGCTCGACCGCGAGGCCAAGCTCGAGCGCCTGCGTCAGCTCGAGCTCGACGTGCGCTTGGTCGAGAACTCGCTCGAAGAGGGCATGACCGGCAACACCCACCTGCCGCCGCTCGCCGAGGTGCTGAAGGCGATCGATCGCGTGTCCAACCACCGCGAGGGCGCCTCGGACACCGGGCCGGCGAAGATCTAGTTCGCCCCCCGCGGCCGCTTTCGATTGCGCCGCTCGCTTCGCTCGCTCTGGGCAAGTCGACTGCGGCCGCACGTGGTGACCCCCGCAGGGGGTCTCATCAGCCGGCGTCCGACTTCAGTTGTCTTCGGAGTCGTCGTCCTTCGACTCGGCGACCGGCTTCTCGATCTCGGCCAGCACCCGACGCAGCAGCCCCTCGATCAGCAGCGCCCGCTCGCCGACGTCGTAGCGACCATCGCGATAGCGGGCCTGGATGTCCTGATACTTCTCGTGGGTGTCGCTGATCAGGCGCTTGTAGGGCCCGCGCCGGGACAGCACCTCGCGCTGGTGCGACCAGAAGAAGGAGATCAGCGTGGCGACCGTGAAGCCGGTCAGGATCACCCCGAGCGGCCCGGCCAGCAGCCACGCGATCCCGTAGCGGAGCGCCACGACCCCGGCGGCCCCGAGCGCGAGATCCCGGACGCCGGCCTTCTTCACGCGGCCCCAGGCCATCGGGACCAGCTCGCCCGACGCGAGCACCAAAGCGACGAATTCGGGCCGCTTGGCCCCGCGCTCGTAGGTGTCGCGGATGACCTGCTGCATGAACGCGTCGTAGCTCTCGTAAACCTCCGCTGGATAGGCGGTGTGGGCATCGGCGGCAGCCATGCGGGGCAGGTTACCATCTCGGGAGGGCGGATCTGTCAGC
>DATLLB010000589.1:0-3832 GCA_035538075.1 Enhygromyxa sp. | reverse complement strand
GAAGAGATCATCAAGCAGAAGGTCCGCTAGGACCCCGCCTGATCGGGCGACCCAAAGAGCCGTGCGAGGTATCGCACGGCTCTTCGTGCTTCCAGCCACCGATGCACAAAGCCGTGCCGTGTGGCAGGTTTCGCTCTCCATGTCCGCATCCGAGCAGGAGTTCGCCAAGGTCTACGATCCCGCACAGGTCGAGGGCCGCTGGTACGAGGTCTGGCGCGAGCAAGGGCTCTTTCGTCCGGCCGAGGGCGAAGGCCCGCACTTCACCGTCGTGCTGCCGCCGCCCAACGTCACCGGGCGCCTGCACATGGGCCACGCGCTGACGGCCACGATCGAGGACACGCTGGTCCGCTGGCATCGCATGCGGGGCTTTCGGGCGCTGTGGCTGCCGGGCACCGATCACGCGGGCATCGCCACGCAGGTGATGGTCGAGCGCGACCTCCAGGCGAAAGAGGGCAAGAGCAAGTACGAGGTCGGACGCGAGGTCTTCCTCGAGCGCGTGTGGAAGTGGAAGGACGACCACGGCGGCATCATCGATCGCCAGCATGAGGTGCTCGGCGCCTCGCTCGACTGGACTCGCTACCGCTTCACGATGGACGAGGTCTCGTCGCGATCGGTGCGCGAGGCGTTCGTGCGGCTCCACGAGCAGGGCCTGATCTATCGCGATTATCGGCTGATCAACTGGGACTGGGGCTCGAGCACGGCCGTCAGCGATCTCGAGGTCGAGCACGAGGAGATCGAAGGCAGCCTCTGGCACATCGCCTATCCGGTAGTCGGCAGCGACGAGCGGCTGGTGGTCGCAACCACGCGGCCCGAGACCATGCTCGGTGACACGGCCGTGGCCGTGCACCCCGACGACGAGCGCTACCAACACTTGATCGGCAAGCGCGTGCAGCTGCCGCTGACCGGGCGCGAGATCCCGATCATCGGCGACTCGATCCTGGTCAAGATCGGGTTTGGGACCGGCGCGGTGAAGGTCACCCCGGCCCACGACCCCAACGACTTCGAGACCGGCAAGCGCCACAACCTCGAGCTCATCCAGGTCATCGACTTCTCCGGCAAGATCCAGGCGCCCGCGCCCGCGAAGTACGTGGGCCTGAGCGTGGAAGCGGCCCGCAAGGCGGTGCTCGCTGATCTCGAGGCCGAGGGGCTCCTGGTCGAGGTCAAGCAGCACACGCTCAGCATCGGCAAGAGCCAGCGCTCGGGCGTGGTGATCGAGCCGCTGCCGTCCTTCCAGTGGTTCGTCAACGTCGAGCCGCTCGCCAGGCCGGCGCTCGAGGCCGTGCGCAACGGCGACACGGTCATCTATCCCGAGCACCGCACGGCCGACTACTTCCGCTGGATGGAGAACATCCGCGACTGGTGCATCTCTCGTCAGCTCTGGTGGGGCCACCGGATTCCGGCGTGGTACTGCGCGTGCGGGCACATCACGGTCGTGCGCGAGGATCCGAGCGCGTGCGCCAAGTGTGGCAGCGTCGAGATCCAGCAAGACGAGGACGTGCTCGACACGTGGTTCTCGTCGGGCTTGTGGCCACTGACCACGCTCGGCTGGCCGGGCGAGAACAACGAGCTCGGCAAGTTCTATCCGACCTCGTTGATGGAGACCGGCTGGGACATCCTGTTCTTCTGGGTCGCTCGCATGATGATGTTCGGGCTGCACTTCACCGGACAGGTGCCGTTCAAGACCGTGTACCTGCACTCGATGGTGCTCGGCGAAGACGGCAAGAAGATGTCGAAGACGTCGGGCAACGTGGTCGATCCGGTCGAGATGGTCGATCGCTACGGCGCCGACGCGCTGCGCTTTTACATGTGCACGATGGCCGGGCAGGACGCTGGCATCGTGTTCTCGCGCGCGCGCGTCGAGGGCTACCGCAACTTCTGCAACAAGCTGTGGAACGCCGCCCGGTTCGCGAGCATGAAGCTCGAAGGATTGGATCTCGACGCGTGGCGAGCCGAGATCCTCGACAGCGACGACGGCCTCGCCAAGCTGTCGACCGCCGATCGCTGGATCCTCGCCCGCGCGCTCGGTCTCGCGGAGAGCTTCGCGTCGCAGCTGGGCAACTGGCGGCTCGATCTCGCGGCCCACGGCGCCTACCAATTCGTCTGGTACGAGCTGTGCGACTGGTACCTCGAGCTGGCCAAGCGTCGGCTGAGCGACGACGCCGATCCAGCCGAGCGCCGCGCGACTCAGGGCACGCTCGCGACCGTGTTCGATCTGGTGCTGCGAGTGCTGCATCCGATGATCCCCTTCATCACCGAAGAGATCTGGCAGCGGCTCCCGCACTGGAAGGACTCGGACCACCTGATGACCGCCGCCTGGCCGATGGTCGAAGGCGAGGGGCCGACCCGCACGCTGACCGGGCCAGTTACACGCTCGGGCGCGCTGCTGGCCGACCCGCGCATGGCCGAAGCCGCGCAGGACATCGAGCGGCTGATCGCGATCGTGACCAGCCACCGCATGCTCAAGGCCGAGAGCAAGGTGTCGCCGGCCAAGCCGGTCGAGGTGCTGGTGCGCGCGGCCGATCCCGAGCTGCGGGCCTCGCTCGAGCGCATCCGCGAGCTGGCCGAATTCGTCGGTCGCATGCAGAGCCTGACCGTGCTCGACGCCGACACCACGCTGCCCAGGCAGTGCTCGGTCGCGGTCGTGGCCGGCGTCGAGGTTGGTCTGCCGCTCGCGGGCTTGGTCGATCTCGACGAGGAGCGCAAGCGCCTCGCCAAGGAGATCGAGAAGAAGACCAAGGAGCTGGCCAGCCTCGACAAGAAGCTCGAGAACGAGGGCTTCGTGGCGCGTGCGCCGGCCGATGTCGTGGCCAAGGAGCGGCTGCGGCAGGGCGAGCTCCGCGATAGCCTCGAGAAGCAGCAAGCCCTGCTCGCTCGCTTGAGCGGCTGAGCCGTCACCCCATCATGCCCAAGCCCCGCGTCTCGATCTGCTTCGTGTGCCTCGGCAACATCTGTCGCTCGCCGACCGCCGAGGGTGTGTTCGCCAAGCTGGTCGTCGACGCGGGCCTGCGCGAGCAGATCGCGATCGACAGCGCCGGGACCGGGGCGTGGCACAAGGGCGAGCTGGCCGACAAGCGGGCCCGGCAAGAGGCGGCGCGGCGAGGCATCGAGCTGACCAGCGTCGCGCGGCAGTTCACGCGGCTCGACTTCGATCGGCATGATCTGATCATCGCGATGGATCGGACCAACGTCGCCGACCTGCAGGCGCTCGCGCGCAACGAGGCGGATCGGACGAAGATCAAGCTGTTCCGCGCGTTCGATCCGCTCTCGCTCGGCGACTCGGAGGTGCCGGATCCGTACTACGGCGGGCCCGAGGGCTTCGCTCGGGTGTTCGATCTGTGCACGGCCGCGGGCAAGGGCTTGCTCGCGCACGTGCGCTCGACCTACGGGGTCTAGCAGTGGATGCGCGCGTGCGAGCGGCGATCGGTGCTCGGCTCGGGGCGTCGATCGTCGGCGTGCGAGCGCTCGCGGGTGGATCGATCAACGAGGCCTGGGCCGTCGAGCTCGGCGATGGGCGCTCGGTGTTCGTGAAGGCCAACGCGAGCGCGCCTGCGGACATGTTCGACGCGGAGGTGCACGGGCTCGCGTTCTTGCGCGAGGGCTTGCTTGGCGTCGAGGGGATCTCGGTGCCCGACGTGATCGCCTGCGCGCGCGAGTATCTGGTGCTCGGCCTGCGCCCGCCCGCAAGGACTTCGACGAGCTACTCGGGCGCGGGCTCGCGAGCCTGCACCGCAGCGGGGCTGGCCTGCAGTTCGGCCTCGAGCGCGACAACTACATCGGCAGCGTGCCGCAGGTGAACGAAGCCCGGCCCGACTGGCCGAGCTTCTACCGGGAC
>DATLLB010000588.1:0-17951 GCA_035538075.1 Enhygromyxa sp. | reverse complement strand
CGTCGTTCTCGAGCACCCAACCGTCGCAGCGATGACCGCCGCGGCCGCGACCACCTGGCCCGATCCGTCCTGGCAACTGTGCCACATCTCGAATGGCCGAGACGGATTTCGAGATCGCCGACACAGCGACGAGATCGCCGTCATGCCGTCCGCGTACGCACGCGTGCCGTGGATCGAGATCGAAGCCAAAGCGAAGGAGCTCGCCATCCTTCGGCTGCAGCGAGAGTGGCTGCCCACCGTCGAAGGCGTGCGCACGAAATGACCGATCCGCTGGTTCGCATTCAGCAGATTTTCCTCGAGCCCGAGGTCGAGGACTACCCGCGTGGGCGCGAGATCCTGGCCCGCTTTCCCGACGCCGAGCGCATCGAGGTTCCGTCGCACTGGAACATCCCCGGCCTGCACGGGAACGAAGGTCTGGCCGAGGACTGGCTCCGCATCAAACGCGACGTGCTGGTGCTCGGCGTCCGCAAGTCGCTGACCGCTCGCGCCAACGGTCGCAGCGCGCACTGGATTGCGGCCTCGGCCGCCAATGGCTGCGCGATGGCCTGCGCCTATTGCTATGTGCCGCGGCGCAAGGGCTTCGCCAATCCCATCAGCGTGTTCGTCAACATCGAGCAGATCACCGGCTACCTCGGGCGACACGCAAGGCGTCAGGGCGTGAAGCCCCATGACCCGAGCGATCAGATCGACCCCGATCACTGGGTCTACGACATCGGCGAAAACAGCGATCTGTCGGTCGACGCGATGATCTCCGACAACGTGCGCGACCTGGTCGCGCTGTTTCGCGAGCTGCCGAACGCCAAGGCCTCGTTCGCCACCAAGTATGTCAACCGCGAGTTGCTCGAGCTCGATCCGCAGGGCAAGACTCGAATTCGCTTCTCGCTGATGCCCGAGAAGATGGCGCGGCTGGTCGACGTCCGGACCTCTGCGGTGCACGAGCGCATCGCCGCGATCAACGACTTCGTCGCCGCCGGCTACGAGGTTCACGTCAATTTCTCACCGGTGATCATCTACGACGGCTGGCAGGCCGACTATCGCGAGTTGCTGCGCCAGCTCGACGCCGCCCTGGCGCCCGCCGCCAAGGCTCAGCTCGCGGCCGAGGTCATCTTCTTGACCCACAACCAGCAGCTGCACGAGGTCAACCTGCGCTGGCACCCGAAGGCCGAGGCGCTGCTCTGGCGACCGGAGCTGCAGGAGAGCAAGCGCTCGCAGACCGGCGGCGACAACCTGCGCTACAAGTCCGGCGCGAAGCGGGCGTTAGTCCGCGAGCTGTGCGAGCAGATCACCGAGCACCTGCCGTACTGCCGGATTCGCTACGCGTTCTGAGGGCCGCCCACGTCCTCGAGCCCGTACTTCTTGAGCTTGTCGTGCAAGGTCGCGCGGCCGATCCCGAGCGCCTTCGCGGCCTCGCTGCGGTTGCCGTCCGCCTGCTCGAGCGCGGTGATCAACAAGCCCTTCTCATAGGCCTCGAGCTTCTGCCTGAGGCTGAGCCGCAACCCGTCGGCGCCGTGCTCGGGCAGCTCGGCGACGTTCCCGGCCCCCTCGTCGGGCAGCAGCGAGAGGTCGAGCTCGCCGTCGGCCGAGAGCGCGACCAGGCTCTCGATCGCGTTCTCCAGCTGCCGCACGTTGCCCGGCCACGGCAGCGCCCGCAGCCGCGCGAGCAGGTCCGCTGGCTCGCGGAGGTTCTGCACGCCTAAGCGCTCGGCGTAGCGGCGCAGGAAGTGGCGGGTGAGCGGAGCGATGTCCTCCGGTCGCTCGCGCAGCGGCGGGACGGCGAGCTCGACGACCTTGAGCCGATAGTAGAGATCCTCGCGGAAGCTGCCCTCGCGCACGCGCGCGGCCAGATCGCGGTGGGTCGCGGCGAGCAGGCGCACGTAGACGCGGATCGGCAGATCCTGGCCGACCGGGCGCAACTCGCCGGATTGCAGCACCCGCAGCAGCTTGGCCTGGACCGAGGGATCGAGCTCGCCGACTTCGTCGAGCAGCAAGGTGCCGCCGTCGGCCTCGCGGAACAACCCGGTGCGCGAGCGATGGGCCCCGGTGAACGAGCCCTTCGCGTGGCCGAACAGTTCGGCCTCGGCCAGCTCGGCGCTGAGCGCCGCGCAGTTGAAGCGCACGAACGGTCGCGCAGCACGACTCGAGGCCTCGACGATCGCCTCGGCGACGCGCTCCTTGCCGGTCCCGCTCTCGCCGATGATCAGCACGGTCACGTCGCGCGGGGCCACGCGGTGGACCAACATCGCCAGGCGGCTCATCGCCGGCGACTCGAACACCATGCCCTGCGCGAGCCCACGCTCGCCGATCAGGCGCAGGTTCTCGGCCTCGAGCCGCACGCCTGCGAGCGCGCGATCGATGACCAGCGAGAGCTCGTCGATCTCGAACGGCTTGCGAAAGTAGTCGTACGCGCCAGCCTTCATGGCCTCGACCGCGAGCCGCTCGGTCCCGTGCGCGGTGATCATCACCAGCTTCGGCAGCGGCTCGCCGCTGTGCACGGCCCGCTGACGCAGCGCCGCGAGCATGCCCATGCCGTCGAGCTTGGGCATGCGCAGATCGGAGATGATCAGCGGGATCGGCCGCTCGCGCTCGCGCTCGAGCAGCGCCAGCGCCTGCTCGCCGTCACGAGCCTCGAGCACGGTGAGGCCCTTGTCCTCGAGCACCCCGGTCAGCGTGTAGCGGACGCCGTCGTCGTCATCGACGACCAGCACGCGAGTGGCTTCGGGGTGGGTCATGGGATCGCACGCTCCTCGGGCTTGCTGACCGGCAGCGACAAGGTCGCCTCGCAGCCGGGCTTGGCTTCGCGATCGTCGATCTCGAGCTCGCCGCCGTGCTGCCGTGCGAGCGCGCGGGCGATCGTGAGCCCGAGCCCCGAGCCCTCGCGCTTGCCGGTCACGCCCGGATCGAACACCCGCTCGCGCAGCGCGTCGTCGAGCCCGACGCCCTCGTCACGCACGTGCACGCGCACCTGCTCGGGGTGGGCATCGACGACCTCGAGCTCGACCGCGGCGCCGGCCGGCACCGCCTCGATCGCGTTCTGGACCAGGTTGATGAGGATCTGCTCGACCTTGCGCGGGTCGCAGACGAGCCGCGCCCGACCGCGCGCGCGCAGCTGCACGCGCCGCTCACCGGCCATGCCCTCGTGCAGATCGACGACGTGATCGACCAGCTCGCGCAGCTCGACCTCGCGCTGGTTGAGCGGGATCAATGGCCGCGAAAAATTCAGAAACTCCTCGAGGATCGACTGCATGCGATCGACCTCGCGGCGCAGCACGTGCATGCGCTCGACCGACTTGCTGGGCGGATCCTGGCGCTCGAGCTCGCGGCTGATCAGCTGCGCGAGGCCCTTGACGCTGGCCAGCGGGTTCTTGAGCTCGTGGGCGATCTCGCCGGACAAGGTGGTGAGGTCGCGGGCGGTCAGGTTGCGGGCCGCGAGCGCGATGTCGCGGGCGCGCAGCGCCTCGTCGACCATCAGGTTGAGCCCGTGCGCGGTGAAGGTCCCGAACACGGTGGTGATCATGATTGCGAAGGTCATCAGCGTGGCGATCACCAGCGTGGTCGTCGGTGTCTGTCCGCTGCGGCCGTCGGACCATGACAACGCGGTCGGCGTGAGCTCCACGAGCCCCGAGAGCTGCACGCCGGTCTCGATCCACAGCGCGGGCAGATGAACGCACAGCACGACCATCCACGCCAGCCGCCGCTCGGTGGTCAAGCCGGTGAGCACCACGATCAACAGCACCAGCGGCACGATCGGGCTCGCCATCCCGCCGGTCGCGAAGATCACCACGTGCTGCATGAACGCGACCACGACCAGGTTGGGGGCCACCGCGACCGCGCTGCCCATGCGTCCGGTGTGGATGCGCCAGGTCAGGACGATGTCGTGGATCACCAGCGTGGTCATCACGCTGGCGATCACGAGCATCAGGATCTGCCGCCACGCCGCGGTGTCGCTCAGGCCGATCCACACGGCGAACGCGAGCAGCAGCGGCAGGAACAGCCCGCGCAGTCGGACCAGGCGAGAGAGCACGCGCACGAGCGTGCGCTGACGTAGCTCCTTGGGTCCGCCGGACTCGGCCGCTTGCAGGTCACGATGGGGCTCGGTCGCCAACGCGGCCGACAGGGTAGCAAGATCGAGGCCGACACTCGTCCAGGCTTCGAGCCGGACTCGCCCGTCGGCGTTCGGGCTTCCGACGGCACGTCGCCGGATGTCCGACGCAGCGCGTCGCAGAGCCGTCTGCGCGCCGCAGA
The DNA here is from genome assembly GCA_035538075.1 of Enhygromyxa sp. GTDB lineage: Bacteria > Myxococcota_A > Polyangia > Nannocystales > Nannocystaceae > Plesiocystis. The sequence continues at coordinate 13,709 of DATLLB010000588.1, read as the reverse complement.
ATCGTCCGCGTCGGCATGGCACGCGCGTTGCTCTGCGCCGGCTCGTGACGTCTCCTGGATCTGCCGTCCTTCTCTCGCTCGTGTGCGTGGGTCTGCTCGCGAGCGGCTGCGATCGCCAAGCACCGGCCGCGAGCCCCGAGGTCGAGACCGAACCACCCGCGCCGATCGAGGCCCGCGTGCGCGTGCGGGTCGAGCCGGCCTCGACCGCGCCGCTCGGTGACGCGGGCGAGCTGACCGGGATCGTCGAGCCGCACGCGCAGGTGATCATCGCGGCCGAGACCAACGCGCGAGTGACCGCCCGATTGATCGAGCGCGGCGTTCGAGTGGAGGCCGAGCAGCGGCTGTTCGAGCTCGATGGCAGCCGGGCGTGGATCGAGTACCAGCGCGCGCAGGCGTCGGTCGAGGCCCGGCAGACCGACACCGCGCAGGCCGAGCGCGAGCGCAGCCGCAGCTCGACGCTGCACGAGCGCGAGGGCATCTCGGCGGCCGCCCACGATCGCTCGATCCACGCCAGCGAGGCCGCGGCCTCGGCCGAGGAGCTGGCCCGGCTGAGCAAGCGCGCGGCCGCTCGTGGGCTGCGGGACTCGAAGATCGAGGCGCCGTTCGCCGGGACCATCGCCGAGTACCACGTCGAGCTCGGCGACTTCGTGCGGGTCGGGACCCCGGTCGCGACGCTGGTCGATCTCTCGCGCGTGCGCGTGCGCGTGGGCCTGACCGCGGCCGAGCTCGCGCTCGTCCAGATCGGCGATCGCTTCGAGGTCGAGTTCGCCGATCTCGGCGGCCGGAGCCTGAGCGCCGAGCTGAAGAGCGTCTCGCCGCTGGCCGACCCACGGACCGGCACCTACGCGGCCGAGCTTTGGCTCGACAACCCCGAGCAGTCGCTGCGGCAGGGCATGATCGGTCGCGTCGAGCTCGGCGGCGAGCAGGCCCGCGACGGCGATGCGCTGACGATCCCACGCGCGGCGGTGATCCGGCGCGAGCGCGGCTACGCGGTCTGGGTGATCGACGAAGCCGACGGCCAGCCACGAGTACGTGCGCGCACGCTGACCTTGGGCCGCAGCGGAGCCGAGCGCGTGGCAGTGCTCGACGGGCTCGCGCCGGGTGATCGCGTCGTCACCGAAGGCATGTTCGCGCTGCGCGAGGGTGCGGCCGTCGAGATTGAAAACCAGCCCTGAGGGTCACTGCCATGCGCGCCATCATCGACTACTTCGTTCGTCGTCACTTCCTGGTCAACGTCATGGTCGCCGCGGTCGTGGTGCTCGGCGTGTGGACGGCCACGCACAGCCAGCGCGAGGGCTTCCCGGCTGTGACGCTCAACCAGCTGATCGTCACCGCCAAGCTGCCGGGTGCGTCGGCGATCGAGGTCGAGCGCGAGCTGACCGTGCCGATCGAGGACGCGGTCGCGGAGCTCGACGGCGTCGACACCTACCACTCGGTGATCACCGACAACCTCTCGATCACCACCATCGAGCTCGACGACGACTGGGACGCCGATCAGGTGCGGCTGGCCGAGGGCGACCTTCGCCAGTCGCTCGACGCGATCAAGGACTTCCCCGAGCGCATGCGCGAGCGCCCGACCATCAGCCGGGTCGAGGCTGCGAAGTTTCCGATCCTCGAGATCGCGCTCGCGGGCCCGTCGACGGCCCTGCCCGAGGCCGCCGAGCAGATCGAGGCCGCGCTCGCCGAGGTCGAGGGCATCGCCAAGATCGAGCTGGTCGGGCTCGAGGATCCGGAGCTGCGCGTGCTCGTCGATCCAGTCCAGGCCAAGGCCCACAACCTCGGGCTCGACGAGATCATGGCCGCGATCGAGCGCCGCAACGTCGCCAGCACTGGCGGCGTGCTCGAGTCCGACAGCGGCCGCCGCCAGATCGTGCTCGACTCGCGCTACCACGACCGCGACGACGTCGCGCAGACCGTGATCGCGGTCGGTCGCGACGGCTCGCTGATCCGGGTGGCCGACGTCGCGCGCGTCGAGCTGACCCGCCGCGACGAGGGCTTGCGCGTGCACACCAACGGCGCGCCGGGCATCTCGGTGGTCGTGCGCAAGCAGGCCGACGCCGACATCCTCACCACCGTCGACGCGATCGTCGCGACGATGGACGCGCTCGAGCTGCCGGCCGGGGTCGAGGCGGTGCTGGTCAACGACGCCTCGTTCATGACCCGCAACCGGCTCCAGCTGATGGTCAGCAACGGCATCGTCGGCATGGTGCTGGTGATCGCGATCCTGCTGGTGTTCCTCGACGCTCGCGCTGCGCTGTGGGTCGCGGCCGGGGTCCCGGTCGCGCTGCTCGGGGTCGTGGCCTTGCTGCCGACGCTCGGCATGACGCTCAACATGCTGACGCTGGCCGGGTTCGTGGTCGTGCTCGGCATGCTGGTCGACGACGCGGTGGTGATCGCCGAGCGCATCGTGTTTCGCCAGGGCGAGGGGCTCGGTCGCGGGCCGCGGGCCGCGGTCGCCGGGGTCACCGACGTCGCGCTGCCGGTGGTCGCCTCGGCGATCACCACGATGCTCGCGTTCTCGCCGATGTTCTCGCTCGGCGGCATGCCCGGAAAGTTCGCGTGGGCGCTGCCGGTGGTGGTGATCCTCGCGCTCACGCTCTCGCTGCTCGAGTCGTTCTTCATCCTGCCTGCGCACATGAGCCCGGCCCGCGACGACGATCACGAGCCGCCGGCCGGCAGCGGCGAGGGCTCGGCGATGCCGAAGGCCGAGCGCCCGCTCGGCGCCGAGGCGGCGCAGAAGAACCCGAGCAAGCGCAGGTTCATGGTCGCGCTCGAGCGGGGCTATCGGGCGCTGCTGGTCCGCGCGCTGCGTTGGCGCGCGCTGGTGCTGGTGCTGTTCATCGCTGGCGCTGCGTTCATCATGGGCGTGATCCGTCCGCAGATGGGCTTCCAGCTGTTCCCGCAGGACGACTCCGACGCGCTGTTCATCCAGGTCACGATGCCGGTCGGCACCCCGATCGAGCAGACCGAGGCCGCGGTCGCGGCGATCGAGCAGCAGCTGCCCGACTTGGTCGGTCACGACTTCATGGCCGTGACCGCGCGCATCGGTCATCGCGACGGCATGGCCGTCGATCGCACGGTCGGCGCGGCCGCTCACGAAGCCGTGATCGCGGTGATGTTCGTGCCGCTCGAGCGCGAGCGGACCAGCGCCGAGTGGGCCGAGTACCTCGGCCAGCGGCTCGCGGTGCCCGAGCGCGCGAGCCTGTTGTTCGAGGCCAAGCGCATCGGTCCGCCGCTCGGCTCGCCCGTGACCCTGCACGTGGCCGGCAACGACGACGAGGCTCGCCGCGCGACGGCCGAGGCCGCGGCCCAGTGGCTGCGCGAGCAGGACGGCATCGCCGACGTCTCGATCGACGAGCGTCCCGGGCTCCCGCGCGTCGAGCTCGACCTCGATCACGACAAGCTCGCGCTGCGTGGGCTCGACGTCGCAACCGTCGGGCGCACGCTGACCGCCGCCTTCTACGGGCTCGAGATCACCGAGCTGCGCGAGCTCGACGAGACCACCCGCATCCGCGTCCAGCTCGAGCCCAGCGCCCGCGCCGATCTCGACGCGCTGCTCGAGCTGCCGCTGCGCTCGGCGACCGGTGAGCGCACGCGGCTGCGCGACGTCGTGCACCCGGTCGAGGTCCGGGCGGTCTCGCGGATCCTCCATCGCGACGGCGTGCGCACGGCCACGGTGACCGCGAGCTTCAGCCCCGGCAGCGGCCTCGATGCCAACGCGATGGCCAAGCGCATCGACGCCGAGCTGCTGCCCGGGCTGGCCGCGGCGTCGGGCGACGCGGACGTGGTCACCAAGATCGGCGGCGAGGCGACCGAGACCAAGAAGACCACCGGCGACATGCAGGCGGCGATGGGCATCGCCGTGCTCGGCATCCTCACGGTCATCGCCCTGATGATCGGCTCGTTCCTCGAGGCGCTGTTCATCATCTCGGTGATCCCGTTCGGCGCCGCCGGGGTGATCCTCGCGTTCTTCCTGCACGGCAAGCCGCTCTCGATGTTTGCGATGCTCGGCATCATCGGACTCGCAGGCGTGGTCGTGAATGCGGCGATCGTCATGATCGACGCGATCAATTCGCGGGTCGAGGCGGCCCGCACCGACCCCGAGCGCGACGGCGACGATGCGATGATCGACGCCGTGGTCGAGCGCCTGCGGCCGATTCTGGTCACCACGCTGACGACCTGCGGCGGCGTGCTGCCGACCGCGTACGGGCTCGGAGGCTATGATGCGGTGCTGAGCCCGATGTCGCTCGCGCTCGGTTGGGGCCTGCTGTTCGCCACCGCAATCACGCTACTGTTGGTGCCGTGCCTGTACCGAGTGGCGCAGGACGTTCGGAGGATCGTGGGGCGAATCTTCAAGCGCTCTTGGGGCTAATCGGGGCAGCAAGTGGTGCGAGCGCTCGTGCGAAAATTACCTCGCGCTCGACGGGCATCGGTTCGGTTCCATGCTCCCCCCCATGGTCGAAGTTCGCAACGCAGCTCGGATTCAGTTCGTCGCCGAGGGATCGATCGCACCGAGTCGCGTCCAACCGACCACGATGCCCGCGCGACGTCAGCCACAATCCCAAGCCGCGTTGGCGGTGCAGCTGAGCGAGGGTCTGTGGTTGGCGGCCTCGCCCACGCAGACCTGGCTCAGCGCTGCGGCGCCGGACACGACCCAGGCCATCACGGCACCCGCTGTCCGGTCGCTGCTCGAGGGGGCGGTTGCTGCGGCGCGGTCACTGGCCGCTCCGCGCCCGCCGCTGACGGCCACGCAGTGGATCTGGCGCTTGGTCGGATTCGTGCACCTGACCCACTCTGCCCCAGCGCTGCTCGAGTTCGCGGCCGAGCGCTTCGCCGCCGATCGCCAGCCTGCGATCGCCCGCTGGGCCGAGGCTCGCGCCCACGACCACGCGCAGCATCACCTGGTCGTGCTTCGTGATCTGCGGGCGATGGGCGTCGACCCAGCGCGGGCGCTCGCGGCTCTGCGTCCGCATCCGGCCGAGCGCCTGGTTGCGTGGTTGCGCGCGAGCGTGCTCGCCGATCCAACCGCGTGCATCGGCTACGTGCACGCCGTCGAGCGGCTGGCGCTGCGGCTCGGCGCGGACGAGCTGCAAGCGCTGGAGGCGACGCTGCCGGACGGCGTTCGAGCGACCCGCTGCGTGCAGGTCCGCGACAACCACCTCGACGAGACCGTCACGCTGCTCACTCGGCTCTCGGCCACGCGCTGTGAAGCGGTCGCGCGGGCGGTGTTCGACGTCGCCTGTCTGTGCGTCACGCCGCAGGGCGACGGCTACCCCGACGACATTGCGATCGCCGATCAGCTGCGGAGCTCGTGCGAGCTGCAGCCCGAGCAGTGATAGGATGCGCGCGTGATCACCCGCTCGACCGCTCTCGCACTCTCGATCCTGCTCGTCGCCGCATGCACGCCCAAGGGCGACGACACCGACAAGCCCAAGGACGACGACGGCGAGCAGGAGCCGGCCGTGACCGTCGAGACGCTGGAGAACCAGGGCTCGGCGTGCATCTCCGGCGCCGCCGATCAGGCCCACACGGTCCAGGTCGAATTCGGCACCTGCATGAGCTCCTCGTGCGACGACCTGAAGTCGGCGAGCTGCACGGTCGAGCTATCGGGCACCGAGCTGATCGTGCAAGGCAAGGCCGAGATCTCGCACGTCCAACAACAGGCCTGCACCGACGACTGTCGGCGCGCCGAGGCGACCTGCAGCACCGCACCGCTCGCGGCCGGCAGCTACACGCTGGTCTACGCCGGGAAGCGCAAGGACGTGGTCGTGCCGTTGAGCGACCCGGCGTGCACCGAGACGTACTGAGTTGGACATGCTGCGCATGCCAACTCTTCTAGGTTTGATAGCGGGACCGTGGCCGGTCCCGCTCCCCGCCGTGGCCAAGCCACGTCGGGGACCCCTCACCCCCTGCTCGGCCGCTACGCCACGAGCGGCCGCAGGTGGTCGGCGAGCGGAGCCGGCAGCTTGGCGATGGTCGCCTCCGCGTCCGCGCGGGTCAGCGCCGGGATCATCCAACCCAGCATCATCCGCTGATCGGCGGGGGCCGTGCGCTCGACCGACCCGCGTCCGAAGCCGGCCAGCTGCTCGGGCGCCAGCGCGGCGCGGATCTGCGGATCGAGCTGCTCTTCCTCCTCGCGCATGTGCTCGAGGTAGCGCGCCACGAATTCACAGGTGCGGTGATGAAGCGTCATGATCGGCGCCGCCTCGACGCTCGCGACCAGGGCACGCAGCGCGGCGTCGATCGGCCCGTGGGCGGCTCGCATGCGCTCGGCCAGCGCGGGCGCGGCCCGATCGAGCAGGGGGATCAGCAACAGGTCCTCGTTCTCGCCGTGATGCGCGACGAAGTGGAGGACCTCGCGTAGCTGCGCCCGCGCGGCGGCGGATCGCTGCGGATCACCCTCGGCGCGGCCCAGCGCGATCGTGGCCTCGAACAACGCGCGACGGATGCCCTTGTGGACGTTGGTGAAGATGTCGGGTTGGGTCACGCGGCCAGCATGGCCAGCCGCGCTCGCACGCGATTGTACGAATCCGACATCACCACGACCATCACCACGAAGCGATCCAGATGTAGGCGTCGATGTCGTTGTAGTCGGTGCCGCCGAGCCGGGCCCGGCCGGTGGCCACGATCCCGCCGTCGGCCGCGACGTCGACGCTGCGAGCGTCGCCCGGGATCGCCAGCCGGCCGATCCACTCGGCGTTCCCCTGCTCGTCGAACGCGATGATCATCGGCTGGCTGCCGGACTGGAGCTGCGCGGGCTCCCACCAGATGCCGTCGAAGCCCGCGGCCACGAACCCGCCGTCCGGCCGCGCGTCGACGTCGAAGAACGACTCGCCCGTCAGCGCGCGATCGTAGACCTGCGTCCACTGGTTGCTGCCGCTGCCGTCGATGAACGAGGCGACCGCGTCGTTCGACGCATTGTTCTGCTGAGTCGCGACCGCAAACCCGGCGCCGACGAACGAGCCGACGACGTCGCGGACCGCCGTCAGGCCGACGCCGGGGTTGGTCACCGCGCCATTGGAGGGATCGACCAACCACTGCTGCTGCGTCGACCCGAACAGCAGGTTGTCATCGGCGTCGAGCGCCGCGAAGGAAATCAAGGGCGAATAATAATAGGAGTAACCGAGCGGCCTGGCCTTGCGCAGCACCTCGGCCCCGCTCGCGTCGACGTGCATGAAGAACGCCTCGTTCTGGTACTCCAGAGCGTCGTACTCGTCGCCGACGATCAGCCATTCATCGGTCGAGAATTGAAACAGTCCGATCGCGCGTGTCTGGACGCCGGGGGTCGGCACCGACAGCTCGCCGACCATCGCCCCGTCGGCGAATTCGCGGATCACCAGGTCGTCGTTATCGAGCGAGGCCGCGATGAACACGTGATCGTCGGCGTCGCGCACGACCACGGCGCCCGTGCGAACGCCCTCGAGACCGTGCTCGAGCTCGGCACCCGGCGAGCCCTGCCCGTCGAACCACTGCAGGCTCTGCTGGGTGATCAGCAGCGCGGCTCCGTCCGAGAGCGCCTTCGCGAAGGGTGGCGCCGAGTAGTAGTAGACGTTGTCCTCGATCATCGCGACCCACGCGGCGTCCTCGACGGGCGCGTCGCTGGCCCAGCCCGTGCTGCAGGTCGGCGACGGCGTGCCCTCGGGCGGCAAGAACGGATCGAACTCGGGCACCGCCATGCCCGGGTCGGTGCACACGCCGTCGCCATCACCGTCGCCGGTCTCGCCCTCGCCCTCTTCTTCGTCGACGCCCGGGCCGTCACCGGTACACGAGAGCGACAGAGTCAGCAGCGGAATCGAGAGCTTGGTGCAGTCACGGGGCAAGAGCATGCGCTGATGATCGCCGAGTCTCGGGCCCACGCATAGCGCCAATCTCCAGATTCGATTTACGACGTCCGCCGGGGATCGATCAGGCGATGCGACGTCAATCACATCGAGGATGTCAGCGCACGACCAACCAGCCGCGCTCGCGGTCCAGCTGCGCGACGGCCTGTGGCTAGCGGCCTCGTCGACGCGGGCCTGGGTCTGCCACGCCGCGCCCGACTCCAGCTCCGCGATCACGGCCGATGCCGTGCGAGCGCTGCTCGACGGAGCGCTCGCGACCGGGCTCCGGCTGCACGCGAGGCGGCTGCCTCCGAGCCCGCCGCTGACCCCGATGCGCTGGATCTGGCGGCTGGTCGGCTACTACCACCTGACCCACTCGACCACGAGCTTGCTCGAGCGCGCGAGCGTGCGCTTTGCCGACGCCGGCCAGCTCGAGCTCGCGGCCTGGGCCCGCACGCGCGCGCGCGAGGAAGACAAGCACGACGTGCTCGCGCTGCGTGACCTGCAAGCGATGGGTGTCGAGCCCACGCACGCGATCGCGGCTTTGCGTCCACACCCGGCCGAACGCCTGGTCGCGTGGTTTCGAGCGAGCGTGCTCGCGGCCGATCCGATCGGCTGTGTCGGCTACGCCTATGCGGTCGAACGGCTCGCGCTGGAGGTCGGCGCGGCCGAGCTCGCGGCCGTCGACGCGATGCTGCCCGACGGCGTGCGAGCGACCCGCTGCATGCGAGTGCACAGCCACGTCGGCTCCGACGCCAGCCACGTGGACGAGACCATCGAGCTGCTCGCCGGGCGCTCGGGCCCGCAGCGCGACGCGGTCGCGCGCGCGGTGTTCGAGGTCGCCTGCCTGTGTGCCACGCCGCCCCCCGACGGCTACCCCGAGGACGCCGCGATCGCTCGCCGGCTGCTCGGGTCCCACGAGCTCCAGCCCTGAAGGGGAGGAAGAACCATGCAAGAGCAACGACAAGCACAAACACCCGAACGCCAAGTGGAGCTGCAACCCGAGCGACGTGAAGACTTCGAGCTGACGCTCCCGGACGGGACCGACGTGTCCGAGATCCGCATCGAGGTCGGTCAGCTCAACGACATCAACTTCGGGTTCTGAACCACTACCGCGGGGCGGGTCCGGGCGCAGGCTCGGGCCCGCTCACCTCCACGTCACGTCTGTCATGCACGCGTTTCAACGAGCCCACACGCCCAGCGCGGGCGCGATCGCCAAGCCGTATCGGTTCCTCGAGCTGCCCCTCGAGATCGAGCTCGGGCCGCTGCGCGACGAGCTGCGCCGCGTGCCGCTGCCGTGGCAGCCGAGCCAGTGGAAGTGGCATCGCGGCACCTGGTTTTGCGTGCTTCGAGGAGGTCGCGGCGGCGTGGGTCCAGCCAGCGAGCTGGTGACGGGTGTCGGCCACGACGCGCCGATCCTCGCCGCGCTGCCACGCCTGCGAGCGCTGCTCGATCACGGCCTGCCCGAGCCGGTCCCGCTCGGGTGGCTGGGCCTGAGCCCGGCCGGCACGGTGATCCGGGCGCACGTCGACAACACTTCACACTGGGACGAGCACCACCGCGTGCACGTGCCGCTGGTGACCAACCCCGAGGCCGTGCTGTGCGTCGACGGTGGCTGTCTGCACCTCGCGCCCGGTCGCGCGTGGGCGCTCAACAACAGCGCCGTGCACGGTGCCTACAACGGCGGAGGCAACCGCGTGCACCTGATCGTCGATCTTCCGCCGACGCCGGCCGTGCAAGCCTGGTTGGCGAGCGGCCAGCCGCACTCGGGCGAGCCGCACGTCGAGGCGCTGCGGCGGATCGGCGAGGATCCGCTCGCCGATCTGAGCCCGAGCGAGCGCGGCAATGCTGCGTGGATGAAAGTGATGGCCCAACAATGAGCGCAACGAATGAGAATCTCGCGAGTCCGCCCGAGCAGGTCGATTGTGTGGTGATCGGCGGCGGCCCGGCGGGCTCCTGCTTCGCCGGGATCGTGCAGAAGTACGCGCCGCAGCAGTCGGTGCTGGTGCTCGAGAAGGCCCGATTCCCGCGCTGGCACATCGGCGAATCGACGATCCCGGTCGCCAACGGGGTGCTGCGCGATCTCGGTGTCTTGGACCGCATCCGCGCGGCCGGGTTCGTGGCCAAGCTCGGCGTGACCTTCGTCTGGGGCCAGGATCGCGAGCCCTGGCAGGCCGACTTCCTCGCGATTCGCGAGAGCGCGCGTCGGAGCACCGCCGAGCAAATCATCGACGTCACCGGGCAGTCGTTCGGCGACCTGCTCGGCGATCCCGACAATGCCTCCGACGCGCTCGCGCGCCCGTTCACCGCCTTCAACGTGCTGCGCTCCGAGTTCGACCAGATCTTGCTCGAGCACGCGCGCGGGCTCGGGGCGCAGGTCTGCGAGGGTCATCAGGTCGTCGCGGTCACGCCGGTGCTCGGCGACGACGGCGAGCAGATCGGCCTCGACGTCCGCTGGCGTCGCGACGACGGCGTCGAGGGCTGCACCCGCGCTGGCTTCGTGCTCGACGCCAGCGGGCTCTCACACCTCATGACCCGAGGCCAGCGCGAGTTCGACGACACGCTCAACAACTTCGCCTGCTTCGGCTACCTCAGCGGGGCGCAGTGGAAGGTGACCTACAACGGCACGCGCGAGGCCACGACCGTGTTCGTGGCTTCGATCGACGACGGCTGGATCTGGTACTTCCCGGTCCGCGACGACGTGCTGAGCGTCGGCGTGGTCACCAACACGCGGCACTTCAAGTCCGGGCTCGAGCGGGTCGAGCTCGAGCAGTGGTTCTGGGAGCACCTGCGTGGCTGCCCCGAGCTCGCGCCGCTGGTGCGCGACGCGTGGCTGCGCGACGACATCCTGCCCAACAACCGCCGCGTCGCGGCCTGCCGTGACTGGTCCTCGCGCGCTCGAGCGCCGATCGGCGAGGGCTGGGCCGCCGCTGGCGACGCTGCGATCTTTCTCGATCCGGTGCTCTCGACCGGCGTGACGCTGGCGCTGCAGACCGGCCACCGAGCGGCGTACACGTATCTCTCCACGCTCGGCAGCGACCGCGCCCGCACGCGCGAGCTGTGGCAGGCCTACGCGCGCTTCCTGCAGGCGGAGTACGGCGCGTATCGGACCTTGGTGCGCTACTTCTACGCCAACAACCGCGCGGCCAGCTCGTGGTGGTGGGAGGCGCAGCGGCTCGTCAACGTCGACGGTCAGCTCGACCTCAGCGATCGCGAGGCGTTCTCGATGGCGACCGCGGGCTTCTTTCCGGTCCCGCGCGCGTTTGGGACCAACGCCGAGGTGGTGTGTCGGATGCTCGATCGGCTCGCGCGACCACAGGCGGATCTCTACGCGATCTATCGCGAGTCCGGCGTGCCGAGCCTCGCGGCGATCGCTGGAGCGCACTACCGACCGACCGCGCCGTTTCACTTGGCGCTGCGCACCGAGCCTGGGCTCGAGTGGGGTCGGGTCGGGCGGCTCGACGCGTTCTATGACCTGCACACCGACGCGCCCGAGCATGCGCATCGGCTGTCGGCGCGTCCGGCCAAGATCCCGCTCGCGCTCGCGCCGATCGTCGCGCGCATGCAGACGGCCGGCAGCGTGACCGAGCTGCTCGAGCATGCCGATCGCACGCTGCCCGAGCTCGAGCAACGCGGCGAGCTGGTGCTGCAGCTCGTGGCCGCAGCGGTGCTCAAGGGCCTGGTCGAGCTGCATCTGCCGGCCGCGAGCGAGCAACCCCGCGAGGTTCCGGCGGTGGCATGACCGAGGTCGGCGTCGACCTGCTGCTGGCTCCGGCGCGGCCGTTCGAGCTGCAGGCGCTCGCGCGGCGCTTCGACGAGGGCGAGCGGCGCGAGCATGCGAGCGCGAGTGCGGTCGAGCAGCTGATCGCACACGCGCCCGAGCTGCTCGACGAGCTGCTCGCGTGGGTCGACAGCCACGGGCTCGAGCGGTTGGAGCCCGAGCTGCGTCCGCGTCGACGGCTGCGCTTGCGTGGGACGCTTGGGCAATTGCAGCAGGCGTTCGGCGACGCGGGCTTGCGAGCGCTCGCGCGGCGCGAGAGCGGTGCGCCGGCGATCGCCAGCGCCGACGTGTTACCGCCACGCCTGCGTGGTCTGGTCGCGCGCGTCGAGCTGAGCTCGAGCGCGAACGAGCCGTGGCGACGAACGCTCGAGCTCGGCGATGAAGCGCTCGACCAACACCCGGTTCGTCCGGCCGTGCGCGCGGTGACGCCCGCTGCGTTCGAGCGCGCGCTGAACCTGCCACCGACGACCGACGGCGCCGGTCAGCGCATCGCGTTGATGGCCCTCGGCGGGCTCCCGCGCGCGCGCGACCTCGCGGTGTTTCACGCCGCCTTCACGCCGGGCACCGCCGCGCCGCTTCGCACGGTGCAGCTCGGGCCGCTCTCGTCGACCACGCGCGAGGATCCGCTGTTTCGCCACGAGACCACCATGACCGTGGCTTGGATTCGCGCGCTCGCTCCGGCCGCGGAGCTGTGCGTGTACGTGATCGATCCACGTCACGTCGCCGATCCGTGGGCGCTGTTCTTCGAGGCCGCGCTCGACGATGACGCCACCATCGCCACGACCGCGTGGAGCAGCCCCGAGCAGCAGTACTACGCGAGCCACGGCCGGAGCGTGGCCGCGACGCTGCTCGATCAGCTCGCCGCGCGCGGCTGCACGGTGATCGCCGCTTCGGGCGACTGGGGTGCCTGCGCTGGTGCACCTCGCTTTCCGGGCGATGAAGTGCCGATGCAGGCGCGGCCGTGGCCGGGCGTCGCGTTCCCATGCTCCGAGCCGCGCGTGCTCGCGATCGGCGGGACCATGGGGTTCGAGCAGCCGCAGGTGTTGAGCGCCGCTTTGAGCCCCGATCTCGCGGCGCGCCTGGGTCTACGGGAGTTCGCGACCGGCGGAGGGTTCAGCGAGCACGTCGCGATCCCGCGCTGGCAGACCGGCATGCTGCGGCCGATCTATCCGCGCGACGCCGATGCGGTCGCTATCCCGCCGAGCGGTCGCGCCGTGCCCGACCTCGCGCTGCCGGCCTGGGGCGTGCCCGCGGGACCCGGTCCTGCAGGCCACGGCTATTGGGGCTTCATCGACGATCGCTGGCGTCACGACATCGGCGGCACCAGCCTCTCCGCGGCTCTGGCTGCGGCCTGCTTCGCGCGCGTCAACCAGGCGCTCGCGGCCGATGGTCATCCGCGGATCGGATGCATCGGTCCGCGGCTTTGGGCGCTCGCTAACGCGAGCGCGGGCGCGGGCGCGGTGCGGCCGGTGGAGCGCGGGAGCAACCGCGTCGAGCTGCCATGCCTCGATCACGACGGCCGCGTGCGCTGGCGAACCGTGCCAGGCTTCATCGCGGTGCCCGGCTGGAACCCCGGTGCCGGCCTCGGCGAGCCCGACTTCTCGCGCATGCTCGCGCTCATTCGCGCAGGCGATCCTGGTCGGACAGCCACTCGCCCGGCGTCGCGCCGGCGAAGCGTCGAAAGTCGCGGATGAAGTGCGACTGATCGTAGTACCCGACCGCCAGCGCGGTCTCGGTCAGCGACTCGCTCGCGCGCGCGAGCGCGACCGCCTGCTCGAAGCGGCGCAGGCTCGCGAAGCGCTTGGGCGTGATGCCGACGCGGGCCAGGAACCGACGCTCGAGCTGCCGCTCGCTGATCGCCAGCGATCGCGCGACCTCGGCCACGAGCGAGCGCTCGTGCAGCCCCGCGCCGAGCAGCACCAGCGCGCGCTCGATCAGCGGATCCGGGCTCCACTCGAGCCCGAGCAGCAAGCGCTCTACCACCTGCACGCGCGCTCGCTCGTGGCCGAGGTCGCGCGATCGCTGGCGATCAGCGAGCGGCAGCTCGAGCGTCGGTTCCTGGCCCGCGTCGGCATCACGCCCAAGCGCTTCGCGAGCCTGCGCCGCTT
>DATLLB010000587.1:0-7809 GCA_035538075.1 Enhygromyxa sp. | reverse complement strand
CTCGCGATTCCCGTGGGCGCGCTGGCGGAGATGGCCGGGCACCGACGGAGGGGCCGCGTCGACGCGATGGACACGGTGGCTCGCTGGACGCTCGAGCTGGCATTGGCGGTGGCGGTCGTCGTGCATGTGGACGCGCTGCGGATCGAGGCCGCCGCGGAAGACTGCGAGCCGTAGCGTGGTGATCGGCGTGCAAGCGGTCGAAGTCCATGGGACCATCCGCTTCGATGCCGATTTCGACCGAGCTTCGCGAATTCCTCACCCGCGATCCCAGCCTCGTGCTCGACGCTGAGGATCTCCGCAAGCTCGACGCGAAGTTTCGCGAGCTCGACGTTGACGGCGACGGGGAGATCACCCGCGTCGAGCTACGTCGTTCGCTCGGCGCCGGCCATGCCGCTCCGTTCATGACCGAGTCGCGAGTCGACGAGTACTTGCGCGAGATGGATCTCGACGGCGACGGACACGTGACCTTCGAGGAGGTCGCGTCGGCCACGGCCGTGCGCCGCGTCGAGGCGCTGCTCGCCAAGATCGCCCGCGAGGTCACCATCCTCGATCCCGACGGCGACGCCAGCGAGGAAGCGATCCGCGAGCCGATACTCGATGGCCTGCTCGAGGCGATCGGTCTCTACGACGCGCCCGCGCGCGCAGGGGTGATTGCGACGATCGAGCGGGGCGCCGATGGCCGAGTCTACCCGGAGCAGCTCGCCCTGGCTTTCTTCGCGGTCAAGTCGGCGCAGTGACGCGACCGCTGTACATCGCGTCGATGAGCGCCGCGTACTTCTGGGCGACGGCGTGTCGCTTGACCTTCAGCGACGCAGTCAGCTCGCCCCCGTCGACCGTGAACGCAGCGGGTGCGATGCAGAACGCCTTGATGGTCTCGAACGAGGCCAACCCGCGATTCGCCTCGGACACGACCGCTTGCAGCACGGTGTGGATCCGCGGGTGCGAAGGATCTGCCGGAATGCCCTCCCGCTGCGCGAACGCTGCGAGCATCTCGGCGTCGAGAGCGAACATCGCCGTACAGTAGTTGCGGCCGTCGCCGATGAGGACCGCTTCCTGGATGATGGGGTGCTGCTTGAGCTGGGCCTCGATCTTCAGCGGAGCGATGAATTTCCCTCCGCTGGTCTTGAACAGCTCCTTCTTGCGACCGGTGATCCGGACGAAGCCATCCGAATCGATCGAGGCGATGTCGCCCGTGCGAAACCAGCCTTCGTCGTCGAACGCTGCGGACGTCGCGTCGGGGTGATTCAAGTAGCCGCGCGAGATGTTGGGACCGCGAGCGAGGAGCTCACCGTCGGGCGCGACCTTCAGCTCGCACCGCTTGAAGGGCTTGCCAACCGTGCCCACACGAATGTCGTGCTTGCGATTGATGGTCAGGCCCGGGCACGTCTCGGTGAGCCCATACGCTTCCAAGATCGTGAGTCCCAACGAGAGGAAGAAGAGCTGGACGTCGGGGCGCAGGGCCGCGGCCCCGGACAAGAGGACCGACGCATGGTCGAGTCCCAGCTTCGCGCGCAGGGTTGCCAGGACCAGCCGATCCGCCAGCCGCCACTGAACCTCGAGCATGACGGGGAGCGGCCGCCCAGACACGCGATAGTCGACGGTCCGGGCGCCCACGCCCAAGGCCCACTGCGCGATCCGTCGGCGCACGCCCTGCTCGTTCTCGATCGCGCTCACGACCTTGGCCATCATCTTCTCGAACACGCGTGGCGCGGCCGGAAAGAAGCCGGGACGCGCGGCCAGCAGGTCGGCCGCGAGCGTCGGCACGGACGACATGATCAAAGGCGCGCCGAAGAACGGACCCGCGAATTCCACCATTCGGCCGAACGAGTGCGCGGCGGGGAGGAATAGGAGCAGGCCGTGCTCGCGCACCGCATCGTCGAGGAGCCCCGCTTCGGTGGCGTCCTCGAGCATTGCGAGCATGTTCTCGTGGGTCTGAATCACCGCCTTGGGAGCGCCGGTGGTGCCCGACGTATAGGTGTACGTGGCGACGTCCTCGCGGCGAATCAGCGCCGCCCTTCGCCGCATCTCGGCGTCGAGCTGTCGTCGTCGCGCGTGACCGCGAGCCTCCAAGCTCGCCAGGCTCTCCCAGTCATCCGAAGGGCTGATCCCGGACGGATCGATCACGACCACCTTCGCTCGGACAGCCAGCATGTCCGGCGTGTGGTGCTTGTCGAAGAACGTGAAGCCGGTCCGAAGTGAGCGCACCTTGGCGAGCTGGACGGCGTCCTCGACGACGATGAGCTGAGTCGCCGTGTCGACGTGCATGTAGCCGACTTCAGCGACGAGCAAGCTCGCATAGATGGGGACGGTCTGGAGCCCGACGCTCAGCGCCGCGAAGTCGACCAGGCACGACTCCATCGAGGTGTTTCCGACGATGGAGATGCATGCGCCGTCGTCGAGCGAAGCGGCGCTCAGCAGGCCGGCGGCGATCGCTTCGATGCGCGGGGTGATCTCCGACCATGGGACATCGGCGTAGGTGTCACCTCGCCGTACTCGGAAGGCGACACCATGCGGCGCCCTAGCTGCTCGGGCGAGAATCATCTGGGCCAGGTGCTCATCCCGCATGGGCGCAAGCTACGTGCGTGGCCTGCCGCACGCTTGTATGTTTCTGCTGTGCAAAGCCATCTCGTGATGGGCGGAGGAAGGACCCTCTACATCGGCCGCCTGCATGCGCTGGCCAGGCACCGGTTCGCCGCGAACGCGATCCTGGTCGGGCTCGACGATGCGTTCGAGCTCATCTGCGACGGGCAGGTCGAACGCCACGACGCCGCCTTCGTGCGCGGCTGGCAGTGGCATGGGCTCGATTTTCACGGCGGTCGCACGGCGGTGATGTTCCTCGAGCCCGGAGCTCGGCCCAATCGTCGCGTCGACGCACCGGCGCTGCGGCGGGCGGTCGAGGAAGCAATCACAGCGCGAGAGCCCGCGCTGTGGGCCGACTTGTTTCAGACCGCGCTGAACCTCGACGTCAGCTTGTCGAAGGTCGATGCTCGCGTGGCGAGGGCGGCCAGGTTCCTGTGTGCCCCGGCCGAGTCGCCACCCAATGCGGTCGCGCTGGCGCGACGCCTGGGCGTGTCGACGTCTCACATCGAGCACCGGTTTCGAGACCAGGTCGGCGTGCCGATGGGGGCCTATCGTGCGTGGTTCCGGATGCAGGCCGCGACGGAGCTGGCGTTGCGGGGCCGAAGCCTCACGGAGCTGGCCCATGCGACGGGGTTCTACGACTCCGCTCACTTCTCCCGGCTGTTTCACCGAATGTTCGGACTGCCGCCGTCGAAGGTGTTCACTGCCGACCTGACGGGTGCCATCGTCGAAGCACCGTGGTGAAGCCCTCGAGGGTGCGATTGGACCGCTGATCTTCTGGCCCTCTGCGCCCGCCTGACGGCCGGGTAGCCGAGCTCGCGTCGTTACTGATATTCAGTGTTGGTGGTCGAGCCCGACAACCCGATCGAAGGTCGTCTCGAGCAGCTGTACGACCACTGGGAGGCGTTCGTCGAGCACCCGAGCGCACGGCTGCTTCGCTGGTGCGTGCGGTCCAACGAGTTTCGCTGCGTCGAGGCGTTCTTCGCTGCGGAGGACGACGAGCGAGCGGGGCGACTGCCGGTGGTGTTCCTGCGCTTCGAGGATCCCTTCGACGATCCGCTGAGCTACGCGGGGACGCTGCGCGAGCGCTTGCTCGAGGCGGTCGAGCTCGCCCGCGCGGACGAGGGCAAGGGTGAGGCCGAGGCTGGCGGGCCCTCGCTCGCGGAGTTTCGGCCACCGTCGCCGACCGGCAATCACCTCCACGATCTGATGGCGACGGCGGAGGCGCTGTGTCGCCAGCAGGGGCCGGACAATCTGCCGATGCTCGCGCTGGTGCTGATGCCCGCGCGGGTTGGCGATCCGGGCGGATGGATGGCGTGGCTGCGGACGGCGGTCCAGCGTACGCCCGCGGTGGTTCGGTTGGTGGTGTTCGATCACCTCGAAGCGGAGGCCTTGCGTCCGCTCGCCGACGCGGAGCCCGAGCGGATCGTCACCGAGGTCATCGACATGGATCTGAGCGCCGCCGCGATCGAGATCTCGGCGCAGGCCGGCAACCTCGACAAACCCGAGGGCCAGTTTCGCCACGCGTATGTGCAGATGCTCGACGCGATCGGCAAGCAGGATCTCACGGCGGCGCAGCAGCACGCGGCGGTCGGCCTCGACGTCGCGCAGCGCTCGGGCTGGGGGCACCTCGAGGTCGCCGTCCCGTTCGCGCTCGGCAGCGGCTTCTTGCAGGCCAAGCAGCCGCAGCGCGCGGTCGAGCTCTACTTCAAGGCCGAGCAGCGAGCGATCGTGGGCGAGAGCGCGGGCGAGGCCTGGGCCGGACCCTTGCGGCTCAAGGCTCGCCTGGCGATGGGCGCCGCGGCGGTGATGGCCGAGGCCTGGCCGCAGGCCGCCCAGCTCTACGCCGACACGGCTCCGCTCGCGAAGGCGCTGGCCGAGCCGCGCACCGAGCTCGACTGTCTGCGCATGGCCGCATACTGCCGCGCCAACCAGGGCCAGATGGAGGATGCGTGGGTGCTCGGGTTTGCGGCGCTCGAGGTCGGTGAGGCGATGGACGCGGAGACCCGCGCGAGCTCGACGATGGCCCACGCGGGCGTCGGTCTCGAGCGCATCGCCGGTCATGTGCACGCGAGCTGGGCTCCCGTCGAGCAGCGCATGATCGCCGCGCTCGGGTCCAACTGGCGACCGAAGAACGAGGCCCGACCCTCATGATGCCGGCAGCCAAGCACCTCGATCCGCTGCTCGGGATCGACGTCCACATCATTCAGCCGCCGGGGCCGGTGCCGCCGGTCCCGATTCCACATCCGCACATTGGGATGGTGCTCGATCCGATGGACTACGTGCCCTACATCGGCGGCACGGTCACGGTCGGCGGGCTCAAGCGTGCGCAGGCCGGCACCGCGGGGCTCTCGTACCCGCACATTCCGATCGGTGGCATGTTCGTGAAGCCGCCGGGCAACGAGTCCGAGATCTTCATGGGCTCGTCGACGGTGGCGGTCGATGGCGACGCGTTCTCGTATCTCGCGTTGCCGGTGCTCAGCTGTCAGGACATCGGCATCCCCGGTCCGCCGCGCGCGAAGGGGTCGCCGCCCAAGTCGCTGGTGCTGCCGACCACCGTGGTGTTGTCGATCCCGATGCCGGTGCTCGTCGGCGGCGGGCCGACGATCTCGCTGATGGCCCTGGGCATGCGCTTTGGCATGGCCGCGCTGGGCAAGGGGCTCAAGAAGCTCAAGAAGCTGGCCAAGGGCAGCAAGAAGATGAAGGCGCTGTCGAAGCGCCTGCACAAGGCCGCGAAGAAGACGATGACCAAGCTCGGCATCCCGCCGAGCCTGCAGAAGCGCGTGCACAAGGCGATCTGCAACGTCACCGGTCACCCGGTCGACACCGTGTCGGGCATGGTCTTCACCGAGGCCCTCGACTTCGCGCTCGACGGGCCGCTGCAGCTGCGCTGGGATCGCGACTGGTACTCGAACTCCAACCACGACGGCGATCTCGGCCACGGCTGGCACCACCCCTTCGACATGTTCGTGTGGGAGGACCGCGAGGTCGTGGTCGTGCGCATGGACGACGGCCGCTATGTCCCCTTTGCTCGGCCCAACGAGCACGGCTCGTACAACCAACGCGAGCGCCTGCGGCTGTTTCCGATCACCCGCGTGGATGAGCACGGGCTGCCGATCGTGCTCGGCTATCGGCTCGTGCACCCGACCGGCGTGAGCTGGGTGTTCGAGCCGGCGAGGTCGCGCTCGCGGGGGCACGCGAGCCGAGCAGGGCTGCGCGGGTTCGCGTTGGTCCGCGCCGAGGATCGCTGCAACAACCGGATCGAGCTGCAGCGCGACTATGAAGGTCGGCTCAAGATCCTGCATGACTCGACCGGCCGGGCTCTCGAATTCGATCATGACAGCCAGGATCGAATCACCACGATCTGGGGCCCCGATCCGCAGAAGCCGAGTCAGCGTCTGGCCCTGGTTCGCTATGTCTACGACGCGGCTGGCGACTTGATCGAGGCCCACGACGCCGACGGTCTCGTGACTCGCTACGCCTACCGCGATCACCTGCTCGTCGCCGAGACCGACCGCGCGGGCATGAGCTACTACTTCGAGTGGCTGGGGTCCGGCTACGAGGCTCGCTGCCTGCGGACCTGGGGCGACGGCGGGCTGTTCGGTCGCGCGTTCGCGTACGAGCAGGGCAAGACCACGTGGGCCGACAGCCTCGGGGGCCGGCATGTGGTCGAGTTCGACGCCGACAACCGCGTGCTCGCCGAGCACGATCCGGACGGGCGCACGCAGCTGTTCGAGTACGACGCGGAGGGCCTGATGATCCGCGCCGTCGACTGGGACGGCCGCGAGACGCTGTGGGCCTACGACGAGCTCTCGCGCGTGGTCGCGATCACCGAGCCCGGCAGCCTGACCACGAGCTTCGTCTACGGCGATCACGACGCGCTGATCGAGGTCGTGTACCCGGACGGCAGCAAGCGCGTGCGCGAGTACGACGACCGCGGCTGCCGGATCGCCGAGCTCGAGCCCGACGGGAGCCGCTGGACCTTCGAGTTCGACGGCCGCGGACTTCCGCGCCGCGACGTCGGTCCGGACGGCGAGGCGCTCGGCTATCTGTGGTCGGACCGCGGCGAGCTGATCGGCTTCGAGCTGCCGATCGGGCTGCACCGCTACGACCTCGACGGGCTCGGCCGGATCGTCCGCGAGCATGACCCCGACGGGCTGGTGCTCGAGTACGAGCTCGATCGCCGCGGACAGCTGCTGGCCAAGCGCTCGTCGAGCGGCGAAGCGCTGCGCTACACCCTCGACCCCGAGGGCCGGATCCTGAAGATCGAGACCGCGGTCGGGACCGAGATCATCGAGCGCGATCGGGCCGGGCGACCGCTCGCGCGTGTCGACCCCGACGGTCGCCGCAGCACCTTTCAGTGGGACACCGAAAACCGCCTGCTCGAGCTCACCGAGGGTCCCGGTCGCGCGCACCGCTTCGACTACGGCAGCGACGACTGGCCGCTGACGATCCGCGATCCGTATGGCCGGCACACCAGGTTCGAGCGCGATCCGAGCGGGCGAGTCCTGCGTCGGATCGAGCTCGCGGCCGACAATGTCGAGCGGGTGATCAGCTACGGCTACGACGCCCGCGGGCGGCTCGCGACGGTCACTCGCGGCGACGGTCAGCGCCGCCAGATCAGCTGGGACAAGCTCGATCGCATCGTCGGGATCACGGCCGCCGACGATCCCGAGACCAGCGTGACTCGCGAATACGATCGGCGCGGCAACATCATTCGCGAGCAGATCGGCGAGCTCGAGCTACGCAGCGAGTGGCACCTCGCGGAGCTGCGCGCCCGCGCCTACCCGGAGGGGCGCCGCATCGAGCTCGAGTACATGCCCGATCTCCAGCCGACGCGCATCGTCGCCGACGGCAAGGAGATCGCCCGCTTCGAGTACAACAACGACGACCGCGAGATCGCCCGAACCAGCCCAGGGTTGATCGCGCGGCGCAGCTGGGTCGGCGACGGGCGGCTCAGCGCGCAGTGGCTCGAGCCGCGCGATGCGGCGCCCGATCCCGGCTGGCGGCGCGAGTATTTCTACGATCACGGCGCGCGCAGCATCGGCGCTCGCGATGTTCGGTTCGGCTCCGAGCGCTACGACGTGGCTCCGTCCGGCGATCTCTGGCGGGTTCACGGCGAGGATGGCGAGCTGCTCGAGCTGCGCCGCGATGCCGTCGGCCACCTCGCCGGGACGCCCGGCGCCGACGACCAGGCGACTGCCGCCGCGGGAGTGCTCGCCCATGGCT
>DATLLB010000586.1:0-5377 GCA_035538075.1 Enhygromyxa sp. | reverse complement strand
GTCTTGCCGTCGGTCCCGGTCACCGCGATCGTGACGATCTCGTGCGCCCACGCAGGCGGGGGCGGGTAGGGGTTGCCCACCTCAGAACCCGCCGAGGTTGGTCACGCAGAAGGTCACCTCGCAGAACTCGCGCACGCAGCTGGCCACCTGCTCGATGAGCTGCGGTCGCACCGACGACAGCGCTTGCTGACAGGTGAACACGTCGATGCTGCCGCCGCACTGCGAGCTGATCGACTCGCACTCCGGTCGCGTCGACGGCTCGATGCAGCTCGCTTGCAGGCCGGCGCCGGTGCACTGGTTCCACAGCTCCCACTCGCAGATCCGCTGCGTGCCGCTGGCCGCGAGCATGCAATCGACCGCAGCCTCGGCCGCGCGCGGCTGCATGAAGTTGGTGAACGAGCTGCACAGCATCACCGTCGAGTCGAAGCTCTCGCAGTGGCCGGGCGGCGGTGACAACGAGCAGGTCTTCGCCGAGCCGACTTGATTGTTGCAGTTGGGATCGGTCGCGCGCGCCGGCTTGTCCTCCGAGCCGGGCTCGATCTCCAGCCACACCGACGGATCGCTGGAGGTCCTCGCCGGCTCCGCGCTGCCGCTGCTGCTCGAGCCCGCCGGATCGACGCCGCCGGTGTCGGGGGTCGTGGCGGGCTGCGGTTGGTTGCAAGCGGCCGCGGCCAGAGACGCGGTCAGGAACAAGAAGCGGGAGCGATCGACGTGCATGCCGGGCGAGCAGCTTAGCCAATCTCGCGTGCGCCCGGCAGATCCTCGCTCAGAGCACGTCCCGGGCCTCGGGGTGCCGCTCGAACATCCCGCGGGTGAACGGGCACAGCGGCATCACCTTCACGCCTTCGCGCCGCGCCCAGGCGACCATGTGCTCGAACAACGCCTGCCCGACGCCGCGGCCACGCGCCGCGTCGGACACGTCGGTGTGATCGATGATGATCATGGTCGCGCCCGCGCGGCTGAAGGTCATCTCGCCGAGCTGCTGATCACCCTCGTGGGCGGTGAAGCGGCCTTTGCTGGATCCGTCCTGCGTGAGCTCGATGTTCATTCGTCGACAGCATCGCACGCGCGAGCGACCATGCCGAGTGGCGCGGAGGGCTTCTCGGCGCTCACGCCACCGGCGATACTGCGCCGCATGCAGACCACGCAGCACAACTGGACGATCATCGATGGCGACGCGGGCGTGCTCTCCTTCTCTTACATGTTCGCCCGCGAAGGCCAGGCGAACTGCTTCACCGCGCGGCTGGCCAGCGGCGGCCTGCTGGTGATCAGCCCGCCGAGCCGCATCTCGGAGGCCGAGATGGCCGACCTCGCCGCGTTCGGTGAGGTCGAGGCGCTGGTCGCCAACAACGGCTACCACCACCTCGGCATCGGCCCCTGGCGCGAGAAGTTTCCGCGCGCGCGCTGCTTCGCCGCGTCCGGAGCCGCCGCTCGGATCGGCAAGCGCTCCAAGAATGCCGGTGAGCTCGAGCCGCTGTCCGCCCTGCAGCCGCTGCTCGCCGAAGGCGTGGCCGTGATCGAAGCGCCTGCCAGCAAGGCCGGCGAGACTTGGGCCTTCGCGAAGATCGCGGGCGGCTACGCCTGGTACGCGTCGGACATCCTCGCCAACATGGAGCAGCTGCCGTCCAACTTCATCGTCCGCAGCCTGTTCAAGCTCAGCAAGAGCGCGCCCGGTTACAAGGTCTTCAGCCTCGCGTTGATGATCATCTTGAAGGACAAGAAGCGCGCGCTCGGGACCATGCTCGAGGACGTGCGCAAGCACCCGCCCACGGTCATGGTGCCGGCGCATGGGGGGATCTTGAGTCATGCCTCGCTGGCAGCCGAGACCGAGCAGTTGTTGCTCGGGGCGATCGGCTGAGCTGCGGCGAGCGAGCATCGTCTCGCGCATCTGGACACAACACGATCGCTCGACGATCGCTGGCCCACGGTCGTGCGGACTGGCGTACTCTCGGCGCCCATGCAGCTGCGCCAACTCGTGCCCGTCGCCTGCGGACTCGCGCTCCTGAGCATCACGGCGATCGTCTCCGGCTCGCCGCCCTCGACCAAGCCGGCCTCTCCGGTCGCCGAGTGTCCGACGCCCGATGCGGCCAAGTGCGTCAGCAAGGGCTACATCGAGAGCTCGTGCGGACTCAAGCATCAGAGCATCTGCGAGCCGCACGTGACCGCGGCGATGGAGGCCCACTACAAGGCCTCGTCGGCGCCGACCTTGCCGATGCTCGCGCCCAACAAGCGCGAGATGCCTGCCGATCTCAAGCAGGGCAAGTATTTCGCCTACGCGCCCAAGAAGACGCTGAGCAAGAGCCACACGGACGTCGGCAAGGTCTATCGCAAGGTCGGTGATCCGGTGCGGCCTTACGTCGGCATGAGCTCCGCCGAGCTGCCGCCGGTCGATCGCGTGGGCTCGGTCGCTCCGGCCACCGCGGCGGCCTATCACCGCGAGCCGAGCTGGGACCAAAACGGTGATCGCGTCGAGAGCTGCGCCGAGTTTGCCTACGAGCGCAGCTACGACGTGGTGCGCTTCATCGACGCGGCCTCGGCCTGCCGCGGCGATCGAGAGTGCGTGTTCGCGGTCGCGTACATGAACAGCACGCCGGGCATCGCCAAGCGCAAGCTGGTCGACACCAGCGGCAAGGAGCTGCCCAAGCTCGCGCTGGCCAACGGCACCTTCCCCAAGAACGATCTGTTCGCGTTCGGCTCCCGCTTCGTCCGCGCCAACGGGCTCACGCCGATGACCCCGACGCAGTCGATGCTCGATCTCGAGGCCGCGCTGCAATCTGGCGAGAAGTGGTACGAGATCGGCAGCTGCAACGGCAACAAGTGCAGCACTCGCAAATTCCAGGACGAGTGGCGCTGGCATGAGCACCTCCACCAGGCCACCGCCAATGTCTCGCAGGCCGAGCGCGAGGAGTACGAGGCCCGGCGGGCTGAATTTCGCATGCTGATCGAGCAGTGGGCGGCCGCGGTCGACAAGGAGCACTCGATGCTGATGCAGGAGGAGGTCGCCGACATCGTGCTGCCCTTCGACATGCGCGCGCACGATCCCTTCGAGCGCTACGAGTTCGAGCACCAGTACATCGAGCGCAGCAACGATCAGCTCAAGCAGGTCAAGAAGCGATTCGGCGACGAGATCCTCGAGAAGAACCTGCAGGACGCCATGAAGCAGGTCGTCGGCGCGAGCACCTACTCCGCGCCGACCGTCGCGGCCGGACTGCTCGCCTCGCCCGCGCCACAGCCGGCCGGATCGAGCTCACCCACCACCAAGGACTCGAGCAAGAAGCCGAGCAAGAAGCCGAGCAGCAACAAGCAGATCAGTCAGTGCCTGCGCGCCGACGGCTGGGGGCTCGAGATGCACGGGGCCGGCAAGCTCAGCTGCAAGATCGGCGAGTTCCTGCGCAACGAGTGGGCGCGCAAGGAGGCCGGCCAGCGCAGCTGCCTCGATCTCGGCAATCCCGGCTGCGACTGGCGGCTGGAGATGTTCGAGGCGAGCGTGCTCGATCAGCTGCCGCTGCTCGATCGCCAGATCGCCGACGAGCGTCACTGCAAGGCTTGGCAAGACGGCGCCACGTTCCCGGCCGACAGCGTGGTTCAGGCGCAGGCTCGGCTCGACGCCAATCAGGAGGCGTTCGAGGAGGCTTGGCCGGTGGTCAAGGCGTACGATCGCGGCACCACCAGCGGTGGTCGGCGGTTCGGCAAGGACTGGACCGGCGGCGACTATCTCGGCGACAAGGACTGGTTCGCGGCCGGCTACGACTTCGACGTCGGCTGGGACGTGGCCTCGCTCGAGAAGGACGGCGACGGCAACGTGTGCGAGCTCGGCGGATCGCTGCACGCCAACACCGGCTTCGACGCGTGGATCATCGGCGGCAAGGTCGAGGTCGTCGACGGTGCGGTGCGGGCCGAGTCCAACCAGGGCGGCAACGGCCAGGTCCGCTTCAACGCGCACCTCGAGATGTTCGATCAGTCGCTGTTCTCGACCGCCAACGAGCCCAACGACTGGAAGGTCGCGCAGAGCTTCTCGAGCGATCCAACCTCTGGCTTCGGCGTCAGCCTGCCGATCCCCAAGCCGCGCTTCGACATCTACGTCGGCGTGCCGATCTCCGGCCAGCTGTGGGGCGAGCTGTTGTTCGGCTCGACGCTGACGATGGGCGGCAAGGCCTCGTCGTCGTGCAACGCCAGCAATCCCTCGTTCTCGATCCGCGGCGGCTACATGCCGTTCTTCGGCGCCTACGGGATCGGGCAGGTGGGCGTCGGCATCGCGGGCATCGTCAGCGCCGGGATCCGGGCCTCGCTGACGTTGATCACCGTCGGCGTGCCGCTCGAGGTCGGGATGACCGTGCAGAAGAAGCAGAGCAAGCATGTGCTGACCTTCGACTCGACGGTCTCGCTGATGCTGGCGACGCTGGCCGGGCGCGTGTCGCTGTACATCGAGTTTTTGTTTTATGACGAGGAGTGGGAGCTGTTCCGCTGGAACGGCATCGGCCCGATGAAAGCCCCGCTGATGGCTCCGCTCACCGTCGATGTCCCGCTCGCGGGCATGAAATGAGCTGGTCACGTCTGGCGACATGGCCAACTCATTTCCTGGTTTTGATGGCGGAACCGTAGCCGGTTCCGCCTCCCGCCAAGGCAAAGCCTCGTCGGGGACCCCCCACCTCCTGCCCGGCTTCGCCGGTTTCAGCCGGAGCTTGGCGATCGCGCTGCTGCTGGTGCTGGGCTGCTCCTCGCCAGCCGACCCTCCGTCGCCATCGATCCAGCAGACCGCTGCGCTCGCGCCCGAGCTGGCGGTCGGCGAGGTCCACATCTACACGCTCGACTGGGAGACCCACGCCTCGCGCGACATGGGTAGCGGGCAGATCTTCGGCGGCCTCACGCTGCGCGGCGAGCTGGCCGTCAGCGCGATCGAGCGGGGCCCCGACGGCACGCGCGTGTCCGCATGGTTTCCGCGCCTGAGCGAGGGCGCGCTGCGTTCTCAGGGCGAGCTGATCGAGCTCGATCCCGCTGAGCTCGTCGACGTACGCGCCGAGTTCGTGGTCGGTGAAGCTGGCGAGATCCGCAAGGCCTACTTCGCGCCCGACAACGCGCCGATCTTCCGCGAGCTGATGCTCGGCGTGATCGCTCGCTTCGACCTGCGCGGCGCCGCAGCGAACGGCGACCCACGCCGCTACCCCGTGCGCGGCGGTCATGGCCTGGTCGAGGTGCTCTATCGCCGGGATCCGCAGGGCGTGGTCACCCGCGAGCTCGCCGACGTGCTGCGCTTCGACACCGTGCCGGGCGTGGACGTCGATCCAACCATGCTGATCGCCGAGGCCCGCATCGAGTACGACGAGCGGCGCGTGCCGACGCGGATCGAGCAGCACGACGGCGTCGACCTGCGCGGCGC
>DATLLB010000585.1:0-10390 GCA_035538075.1 Enhygromyxa sp. | reverse complement strand
GAGCGAGGCCGCCGCCCGTGAGCTCGATCGGCGACTCGAGGATTACCAAGACGATCCCGATGCAGGCATCTCCTGGGCCGCGCTGCGGGCCAGCCTCAGGCGTCCGAAGTGAGACGCACGCGTCGGTAGCTCGGCGAAGCTAGAACGTCGAGCAGGGCTCGTCGGGACACTCGGGCCCGTCCACACCACCGCAGGCGTCGAGCACCAGCGGCCCGGTCAGCGTGGCGAGCTCCAGCACGTCGTCCCACGGCAGCGCGGCGTTGTTGCGGATCTGCAGCTTGGTCAGATCATTCACGCCGGCCAGCCCGTCGAGGCTGGTGAGGCTGTCGATCCACTGAATCTGCAGGACATCGATCTCGGCCAGGTTCGGCGCGCCCAGCAGATCGTCGAGCGTGGCCTCGTGGTCCGGCTCGCAGTGGTCGAAGGCGATATCCAGCGTGCGGACCTCGACGAGGTTGTCGAGCCCGTCGAGGCTCGCCAGCGCGACGTTGTCGTAGAGCCGCAGGCTCTCGAGCCGGGCGAACGACTCGAGGCCGCCGAGGTCGGGCAGCTTCTCGTTGTCCTCGACGGTTAGCGACAAGGCCTGCTCGGCGCAGCAATCCGAGAGCCCGCCGAGATCGATCAGCGAGGGGTTGTCGTCGATCTCGACCTGCAGCGCGTCGCCGCCTTGCGGGACCGTGAAGCTCGGCAGGCCGTCGAGGCTGGCGAGCAGCTGGTTGTCGGCGACCTCGAGCTTGCTCGGCGCGAGGCCGTCGGGCAGGCCGGCGAGGCTGGTCATGCCGTCGTTGTTGTTGATCGTGATGCGCTCGACCTCGGTCAGTCCGCCGAGCCCGTGCAGATCGCTGAGGTTGCGGTTGCGCCGGATGTGCAGCCACTCGACCTGCTCGAGCGCATCGAGGCCGCTGACGGTGATCAGCGAGAGGTTGCCGACGATGTAGGCGGTGCCGTCGACATGACGCAGCGACGACAGGGCGTCGAGGTTGACCAGCTGCGTGGTCGGGCCGATGGTCAGATCACCAAGTACTTGCTCGACGCAGGTGATCGCCTCGCTCGGCGTCTCGTCGGTGATCACCAGGTCGCCGGTGACGATCGGCACGCACTCGATCCCGGGGTCACCGTCGCCGTCACCAAGATCGCCGTCGCCCTCGGCGAGGTCGCCGTCACCGTCACCCGAGTCGTCGTCACCGTCGCCGTCACCGTCGCCGAACTCGATCCCGTCGTCGTCGCCGGGGAGCAACGATCGCTCCTCGCAGCTCGCAAGGCAGAGCACGAGCGCACCCAAACGGGCGCACGCATGCCAGGAGGTCGGCAGACCGGCCACGATGGGCGACCATAGCACGGGGTCAGCGCCAGCTTGGCTGCACACGCAAAGGGCTGGGATTCACCGTTTGCGGGCAGCTGGACCGCGGCGGCCCACGGTGTCGGTGCGCCGCCTACCTCCGCAAAAGCAGGGCCCGCGAGCGCGCAGGCGTGCGACAATGGTCGCGGAGCCGACGGCATGAAGCGCATCACCTTGTTCCTCTCCTTCTCGTTCGCGTGTGTGCTCGGGGCGGTCGCTTGCGCCGATGATCCGGCGGTGACCTGCAGCGTGGTGTGGTCCGCGAACGACATGGAGGTTGGGCGCGGGACGATCGTCTACGACGGGCTCGACGACGTCGACGCGGCGCTGGAGATGTGCCTCGAGGATCAGGCCGACCACGAAGAGCGGCCGGCCGAAGCCACGATGCACAACTGCAATTGCAGTAGCTGAGATCATTTCGAGGCCGCGCGCGTATCGAGCCGCCGATGCGCGCCGTCGATGTGCCGATCGAAGCTCCGTGCAGCGAGGACTGGGATCGCATGCGGTCCGAGCCAGGCGGGCGCCGGTGGTGCGAGCAGTGCGAGCGGCACGTTCACGATCTCTCGCAGATGGGTGAGCGGGCCGCTCGCGCGTTGCTGCGCTCGGATCGCGACGTGTGCATCGCCTACCTCGAGGACCAGCGCGGCGAGATCGTGTTCGCGCCCGAACCCAAGATCGTGCCGCTCGCTCGGCTCGCGAGCGCGGCCACGATCGCGCTGATGCTCGGCGCCTGCACTCCTCACGGCGAGCCCGAGCAGGCGCTGCAGGTCGAGCTCCCCGAGAGCTCGACCATGCTGACGCCCGCGAGCGTGGTGCCGTGCAGCTCGATCGACTTTGCGAGCGTGGGCGTCGAGACGCCGCAGGCAGACGCACCGCCGTCAGTGCCCCACGTGAGGCCGCTGCCCGTGAAGGGGAGGCTCAAGCACAAGATGGGCGCGGCGCCCAAGCGCGACGATCTGGTCGACGATTTCTGATCAGCGCGGCCCGATCCGATCGAACCCGCAGATCGGCCGCAGCACGTCGGGCACGAGCACGCTGCCGTCGGCCTGCTGATAGTTCTCCAGGACGGCGACCAACGCCCGCGAGGTCGCGACCGCGGTGCCGTTGAGCATGTGGACCATGCGGGGCTTTTGCTTCTTGCCGTCGATCGGCTCGGGCCGGTAGCGGATCTTCAGGCGGCGCGCCTGGTAGTCGGTGCAGTTGCTGGTGCTGGTGACCTCGCCCCAGTTGCCGCGGCCGGGCATCCACGCCTCGAGGTCGAACTTGCGATAAGCCTGCCCGCCGAGGTCGCCGCTGGCGATGTCGAGCACGCGGTAGGGCAGCTCGAGGCCCTGGAAAATTTCCTCTTCGATCGCGAGCAGCCGCGCGTGCATGGCCTCGGACAGCCCGAGCTCGCCGGCCGTGAACGCGAACAGCTCGACCTTGGTGAATTGGTGCACGCGGTAGAGCCCGCGCGACTCCTGCCCGGCCGCGCCGGCCTCGGTCCGGAAGCAGTGCGAGAGCCCGGCGAGCAGCAAGGGCAGGCGCTCGGCCGGGAGGATGTCGTCGGCCAGCATGCCGCCGAGCGTGATCTCGGCGGTGCCGACCAGACACAGATCCGAATTGGCGACGCTGTAGACCTGCGTGGACTCGCCGCGCGGGTTGAAGCCGAGCCCGTCGAGGATGTCGATGCGCGCGAGGTCGGGGGTGGTGTGCAGCTTGAAGCCGTGCTTGCGCGCGACGTCGAGGGCGTAGCGCTGCAGCGCCATGTCGAGCAGCACGGCCTCGTTGACGAGGTAGTAAAATTTTTGCCCGACGACCTTGGCGCCCGAGGCGAAGTCGACGAGCTCGAGCGCCTCCGCGATCTCGAGGTGATCCTTCGGCGTGAAGCCCTCGGCCGCGAAGTCGCGGCGCTTGCCCCACTGACGCAGCTCCTTGCTGTCGGCCTCGGTGTTGCCGCGCGGCGTGTCGGGATGCGTGAGGTTGGGAACCCGGGCCCACGCGTCATCGCGGGTCTCGAGCGCGGCCTCCGACTGCTCGCTCAGCTCGCGCTCGCGCTCGCGCAGCGCTCGGCCGGCGTCGATCAGCGGCTTGCGAGCGTCGCCCTGCTCGGCCTTGGGCAGCTTGCCGACCGCCTTCATGGCCTCGGCGTTCTCGTTCTGCTCGCGACGCAGCTCGTCGGCCGCGGTCAGCAGCGCGCGATACTGGGAGTCGAGCTCGGTGAGGCGAGCGACGGTCTGCGTCGGCCAGTCGTCGCCGTGGATGTCGGCGAAGATTCGGACGTTGCGGTCGCGCAGGTTTTGGGCGAGGCGCTCGGGCTCGTCGCGCAGGAGCTTGATGTCGAGCATGGCGCGTCAAAACCCAGGCTCGGCGGAGTGTCAAGCGCCGACACGCAGGGGCGTCCCACGCAGCCACGGGGCGGTTTGCGAGTTGGTGGGCGCGGCTTTTGCTAGCCTCGCCCGGCGATGAATTTCAACCCGTACCAAGCTCCGACCAGCGCCTACGATGGCGGCTACAGCAACTACGGCAGCCAAAGCGGCGCTGTGTCCGAGCGCACCGTCGCCGCGCTGCGCAAGACTCGACCGTGGGTGGTGCTCATCGCGGTGATCTCGTTCGTGTTCTCCGGATTCGTCGCGCTCGGGGCCGTCGCGGCGATGACCACCGATCTCGCGGCGGTCGGCGTCGGCTATCTGGTCGCCGCGGCGCTGTATGTGCTGCCCGGCATCGCGCTGATCCGCTACGGCAACGCGATCAACAAGCTGCTGCACGGCGGCGGGGTGGCGGAGCTCGAGCAGGCGATGGAGAACCAGGCGTCGTTCTGGCAGATCGCGGGCATCTACACGCTGATCGGCGTGGTGATCAGCGTGATCGCGATGGTCGGCGCGATTGCCTTCGGCGCCGCGGTCGTGAACTCCTTTTAGGTTCCGCCGAGTTTTTGCCGGCCGCGGCGCGATGTGGGATAGCGAGACACCGCCGTGTTTCGCCGTCACTCCGCGTTGCTGGCCGTCTTTCTGCTCTCGGGGCTGAGCACCTGGGCAGGGATCGCGGGCGCGAGCGCGGCACCCGAAGCGGCGACGGTGGTCGAGCCGCCGCTGGTGTTGCGGCCGGGCTCGATTGCAGCGCTGGTGGCCGAGCCTGAATCGCACGCGGTGATCGACTGGCCGAGCACGATCGACGCCCGTCTCGCAGCGCTCGCGGGCGAGACTCGCTCGCTCACGCACGCGCGCGATCGCAGGCTCGATGCCAGCGTTCGTGCGGCGCTGAGTGAGCTGGGCGGCGGCGCGCACGTCGGCGTGGAGATCCGCGATCTCGAGCGCGAGGTCGTGCTGGTCAGCGTCGCCGCCGATCGCCCGCTCAACCCCGCCAGCAATCAAAAGCTCGTGACCGCGATCGCGGCGGTCGAGCTGCTCGGGCCCGACTATCGCTTTGCGACCACGGTGCTGCGCGCGGGCGACAGCTTGATCCTGCGCGGCGAAGGTGATCCCGATCTGCACCTCGCCGATCTGCACGCGCTCGCGTCCGAGGTGATCGCTCAGGGGGCGCTCGACGGAGTCACGCGCGTCGTGATCGACGACTCCGCGTTCGACCAGCGCACGCTCGGCCCGGGCTTTCGCGCCGACGGACTCGGCGAGAGCTACATCGCCCCGAGCGGGGCGCTGGCGATCGAGTTTGCGACGGTCGAGATCACGGTCCGCCCGGGGCACTTCAAGCGCGAGGCGGAGGTCAGCGTCGAGCCGTCCGGCTCGGCGATCGAGCTGCACAACCGCGCGACCACGGGCGCCGCTGCTCCGCTCTCGATCACCACGCGGGCCGGCGATGAAGGGCAGACGATCGTCGAGGTCGAAGGATCGATTCCCGCAGGTCATGCGCCCGTGCACGTGCGTCGGCGGGTCGCCGATCCGGGCCTGCTCGCCGCGTCTGCGTTCGCGCAGCTGCTCGCTTTGCAGACCGGTGATCCGGCACTGCCGGTCGTGCGCGAGGCCGTGACCGATCACGCGAAGCTGATCGCGGTGCACGAGTCGGCGCCGCTGAGCGCAGTGCTGGGCTCGGCGCTGCGCTACTCGAACAACTTCACGGCCGAGCAGGTGCTGCGCACGTTGGCCTGGCGCGCGAGCGGACGCGCGGGCAGCTGGGAAGACGGCGTGGCCACGCTCGAGCGCTTCGCCGCCGCGATCAGTCCGAGCGAGGCCGAGACGCAGCAGTTCGTGAATGGCTCGGGCCTCTCGCGCGACGGTCGGTTGAGCCCGCGCTTCCTCAACGACGTGATCGCGCTGGTGCAGCGACCCAGCTCGGCCGCGCAGATCTTGCTCGCGAGCTTTGCGAAGGCGGGCGGCGAGGGGACGCTGCGTGGCCGCCTGCCGGCCGCGGGCGCGCGGGTGTTGGCGAAGACCGGCACCTACGCGGGCGCGAGCACGCTCTCGGGGGTCGTCACCGATCGCGACGGTCGCCGGCTGGGCTTCTCGATCTTGATCAACAACGGCGAGCTCGAGCGCAGTCG
This sequence comes from Enhygromyxa sp., assembly GCA_035538075.1. Taxonomy (GTDB): domain Bacteria; phylum Myxococcota_A; class Polyangia; order Nannocystales; family Nannocystaceae; genus Plesiocystis. The sequence goes on along the minus strand of DATLLB010000585.1, from coordinate 4,574 downwards.
GGCCGTGCAGGATCGCGTGGTCGCGGCCCTGCTCCGATAGCGGTCGGCAAGCGCTGCGCGGTCTCGTCAGTCGACCGTACAAAGCTTTCGCTTTTGCCGCGACCTCGCGTCGAGGAGATTGGCGAGCAGGAGCTCGCCATGAACACCGCCCAAGTCGTCGCCCCGCTGATCGCCGTCGGTATCTCGTTCTCGTGCACCAATTCCAATGACCCCGACCCGATCGGCAACTCCGACGTGCGCGTGAGCGCGGCGGTGCAGGCCGACATCGACGGGCTCGCAGGCGTGAGCGTGAAGCTGACTCCCGCGCTGGACTGTGGAATCGCGCCCGAGAAGCTCGACAACGACGGCACGCCGTATTCGTTCGACCTCGACATCACGCAGATTCCGTACCCGGACGGGTCGGCGTTTGGGGCCGCGACCGACTACACGCACCTGATGGGTGAGGCGGCGTTCGAATCGGTGGTGCCGGGTTGCTATGACGTGATCGCGGCGCCGACCGGGCCCGACGGCGAGCCGCTCGAGTCCTGCCACTCGACCACGATCCCGATCGTCGTGGACGACTACACCTCGTTGATCGTCGACATCCCGCTGCAGTGCGGCGACGTTTCGCGCGAGCAGCTCGACGTCATCGACGGCAACTTCGCCCCGCACATCGACATGCTCACGGCCGAGCCGATGGTCTCGGCCTGCGACGTCACGCAGGTGTGCGTGACCGCCCGCGACGCCGACTACGACATGCTCGAGTTCGAGTGGCCGCAGCCCGAGGGCATCGAGGGCCGCTCGCCGACCGCTCCATGGCCGACGATCATCCGCCACACCTACAACGCCGATCGCTCGGTGACCCAGTGCATCGCCGTGCAGGCGCGTGACTCGGGCAGCTACGAGATCGGCGTGAACGTCTACGATCTCGCCCGCGGCGAGCCGGGCACCAAGCCGGCGCGAATCGAGGACGTCACCGGTGCCGAGTCGCACGCCAGCGACGCGCTCACGCTCGATGCCACGCTCGGCTGCGAGGCGACCGGTCGCTCGGCGGTGATCCTGCTGACGCTCGACAACGATCCCGGCATGCCGCGGGATGCCGCCCGCACGCTGATCGACAACACCGTGGCGTGGGTCGGTCACGGCGACGCGACCCACGGGACCTCGGTGCTGGTGGTCCGCGACGACAACCATCATGGCGAGGACGCGCTCGACGGCGAGTACGTCACCGACCTGATGGTCGACCTCGGCTACGACGCCAAGTACATCGAGGAGTCACCCGACGGGCTCGTGTTCAGCGAGCTGATGAACTACGACGTGGTGTGGTTCGTGAATCCGGGCCACGAGATGGACGACCCGATCTCTCACACCGCGCTGCTTCGTTACCGCGCCAGCGGTGGCGGGCTGGTGCTGCAGGGCGACGACATCGCGCGCTTCTACGGCAACCCGAGCTTCATGGAACCGCTGACCTACTTGGTGTGGGGAGGCAACGGCACCACCACCTGCGGCGTCCCGACCGACAACAACGCGGGCGAGAGCTTCGAGGTCGCGTTCGAGATCCCCACCGCCAATCCTCACCCGATGGCCGCGGGTCTCGAGCTGCTGAGCTTCCCGTACGGCAACGACATCGATCACACGCGCCCGCTCGGCAAGGGTGAGCGGGTGCTCGCGTGGGCGAGCCTGAAGACCGACACCTGCGAGGTGCGGACGCCTGCGGTCGTGGCTCTCGAGCCCGACGATCTGCTCGCCTGGGAGTAGCTACTCCGGCACGGTGTTGACGTGCGGCCCGTCGTCGGGAGCCGGCTCCTCTTCGGGGGCCGGCTCTTCGGGCGTCGGCTCCACGGGCTCCGGACCTTCATTCACGTGAGGTGGCTCGGGTCCGGGGTTGACGGTCGGCTTGTTGCAGCCGGCCGTGCCGGCCGCGAGCGAAGCGGTGAGCAGGCTGGTCCCAACCGCAAAAGTGAGGCGACGAGTGGGGTGCATCCTCCGAGGATCACCCCGCCGGGCGTCCCTGGGCAACTCACGTCCGAACACCCCCTGCTCGTGACCCAGCCCACCAGACCAACCCCGCCGGCCTCGCTAGGGTCCGCGGCGATGTCCGACCTTGCCCACAACCTCGAGCAGGAGGTCCGCGCGACCATCCCGTGCACCGATCCCGCCACCGGTGAGCGGCTCGGTGAAGTCCTGGCCCTGACTCCCGACGAGGTGCGCGAGCGGATCGCTCGTGCACGAAAGGCGCAGGCCGAGTGGGGCCGCACTCCGTTCAGCGAGCGACGCAAGGTGCTCGCGCGGCTGCTGGAGATGCTGCTCGAGCAGGCCGACGAGCTCTGCGAAGAGATCTGTCGCGACGCCGGCAAGACGCTCCACAACGCGATGCTCGGCGAGATCTGGCCGATCGCCGAGAAGCTGCGCTGGCACATCAAGCACGGCGAGAAGCACCTGCGCAGCGAGGTCGTGTCCTCGGGTCTGCTCGTGCACAAGCGGGCGCGCATCGAGTACCACCCGCTCGGGGTCGTCGGCGTGATCACGCCCTGGAATTTCCCGCTGCAGAACATCCTCGGCCCGACGATCCCGGCGCTGTTCGCCGGCAACGCGGTGATCATCAAGGTCAGCGAGTGGACCTCGTGGTCGGCCGCGCCCTTCCAGCGCCTCCTCGATCGCTGTCTAAAAGACTGCGGCTATTCGACCGACCTCATCCAGGTGATCACCGGCTACGCCGACACTGGCGCGGCGCTGGTCTCGGGCGGCGTCGACAAGATCGTGTTCACCGGCTCGATGCGCAACGGCAAGCGCGTGCTCGAGGAGAGCGCCAAGACCCTGACCCCGGTGATCCTCGAGCTCGGCGGCAAGGATCCGATGATCATCTGCGACGACGCCGATCTCGACCAAGCCGCGCACGCGGCCTGCTCGGCGGCGTTCATCGCCTCCGGTCAGATGTGCCTCGCGGCCGAGCGCACGCTGGTGTTCGACGCCGTCTACGAGCCGTTCATCGCCAAGGTCCAGGACATCGCGCTGCGCCTGCGCCAGGACGCACCGCTGGCCGGCAAGCTGGTCGATGTCGGGGCCATGACCATGCCCGCGCAGCTCGAGATCGTCGAGCAGCTCGTGCAGGACGCGATCAGCAAGGGCGCGCGAGTGATCGCCGGCGGCGGGCGAGCGAAGGGCAAGCCCAGCAAGCACTTCTTCGAGCCGACGATCCTCGCCGACGTGACCGACGAGATGCGGATCATGCACGAGGAGACCTTCGGCCCGATCATGGTCATCTCGAAGGTCGCCAACGAGGACGAGGCCGTGCGCATCGCCAACGCGACCGAGTACGGGCTCAGCTCGTCGGTCTTCTCCAAGGATCACGCCCGGGCCAAGCGCATCGCCGACCGCATCGTCGCCGGCTCGACCTGCATCAACGACTGGGCGCTCATGTACATGGTCCAGGAGCTGCCCTTCGGCGGCGTCAAGGGCAGCGGCTTTGGTCGGCTCAACGGCCGCGAAGGCCTGCGTGCGTGCACGAATGTCAAGGCGGTGATCGAGGATCGCCTGCCGCTGCACCGACCGATCGAGCTGTTCCCCGGCAAGCGCTACGACTACGAGGTGACCCGCGAGGGCGTGCGGCTGCTCTACGCCAAGGGGTTGGCCAAGAAGATCGACGCGCTGGTCGAGCTCGGGAAGGCGCTCCGAAATCGGGCCATGCGTTAGGTTGCTGTCCCCAAACGCGACAGGGTGAACGGATACGCCGGGTCGCTCACGCTCGTGGGCGCGACCCCGAGCCCGCTCGCGCTGCGACGTCAGTGCAACTTCTGTTGATCTTTGCTGTAGAGATCAACGATGGTTGCGTTCGCCGCGCCCTGCGCCGCTCAGGAGACTCCCATGCAACCAACCTTCGAATGTTTGCGCGCCCGAGTGCGCGTGAAGAATTTTTGCGCCGCTCTAGCGGCGCTCTTGGTCGTCGCGCTCCCCCGCTTCGCGATGGCCGCCCCACCCGCCGCTCAAAAGGCGGCCGAGGAGGCTGAAGCCGCGCCCGGATTCTTCACCCGCGAGTGGTGGATGGAGAACGTCGGCGGCCTCGTCTCCGCCGACGTCCTGCAGATGGGCTGGAAGATCGCGCTCGCGCTGCTGATGTTCCTCGGCGGCTGGCTGGTCGCCAAACTGATCGCGGCCGGGACCTATCGCCTGCTGACCAAGACCGACATCGACAACAAGCTGGCCGCCAAGCTCGGCGTCAACATGTTGCTCGAGGATCGGCCGAAGAAGCCGGGTGACGAGAACGCGCTCGAGCGCGGCATCTCCAAGGTCGTCTACTGGCTGCTGATGATGCTGGTCGTGGTCGCGGTGCTCGACTACGCCGGTCTCGAGCAGACGGCGGCGCCGATCCAGCGGCTCGTCGACACCGTGATTCAGGCGCTGCCGCTGATCGGCAAGGCGATCCTGATCCTCGGCGTCGCCTACATCGCCGGCCTGATCCTGCGCAAGCTGGTGACCAAGACGCTGACCGTGATGGGCGTCGACAAGCGCCTGGCCAAGCTCGACGTCGAGGCCGAGGCCGCCGACGTCGCGACCGAGGCCAAGGCGGAGGGCAAGGACGCGGAGGCCACCGGCCC
>DATLLB010000584.1:0-6000 GCA_035538075.1 Enhygromyxa sp. | reverse complement strand
GAAACAGGGTGTCGGCCGAAGAGGTCGCGACCACGATCGCGTCGAGCTCGGCCGGCTCGAGCTGGGCCTGCGCACACGCGTTGCGCAGGGCCTTGGCGCCGAGCACCGCCGAGGAGGTGTGCTCGTCGGCGATGCGTCGCTCGCGAATGCCTGTGCGCTCGACGATCCACTCGTCCGAGGTGTCGACCATCTGCTCGAGATCGCGGTTGGTCAGCACGCGCTCCGGCATCGCCGTTCCAGTGCCGAGGATCTTGAATCGCTTCACGGCGTACTCTCGCTCCGCGGCCGGTATAGACATGGGTCCAACGGTTTGGCCAGCGATCGGGGCGTGACGATTCGGGTGCGATCGCGTTCACAGTGATAGGCGAAGCGTTGCACGGCGACGCGGTGAATCGAGTTCATCGACTCGCGCGCGAGCGACTTGCCGAACTGACATGCGCTCGCGCTCGCGTTCGCCAATTGGGCTGCTTGGGCGCCACGATCGCCTGAATTCGGCCATGTTGGTGCTCGTGGGGCGGGGCACGAGCGTTGCAGTCGAGCGCCGCCGATGCAGTCATCGAGCACACGTCGCAAGACCGCTTTTGTCCCTTGGCTCGCCGCGCTGATCATCGGCGCGACGGCTCATGCCGGGTGGTTGATCCACGAATTGCGCGAGCCCAAGCCGGCCGCCACCGCGCCGATCCAGCTGTCGATCGACGCGCGACCGCAGCTGGTCGAGCGCTCGGCTCCGCCGCGAGCTCGGCACACGCCCGCGCCTGCGCGCGCGCGATCGCTGGCGCCGAGCTGCCGACATGCGAGCCGAGTGAGCACGCCGCCGATCGACGAGCACGACCTCGACATGTGGATCGAGCAGGTCGATCGCTACACCTACTCGATCGATCGCAGCGTGCTCGAGCGGGTGGCCCTCGCCGACTACGACGGCGATCTGCTCGCGCGCGTGGGTGTGGTCGCGCGGGCGCTCGGGCTGGCCGAGCCGATCGAGCTGCGCAACATCCGAGCAGGCACGCCGCTGTTCGTGCTCGGGCTGCGGACCGGCGATCGCGTGCGTGCGATCGCCACGCGTGGCGGCGAGGTGCTGGAAGAGGTCGCGGTGTCGATCGAGCGGCGCGGGCGGCCGATCGCGCTGGTCTACCGTCTGATCTGACTGCTCGGAGGTAACTCGCCGCTGCGCGGCTCGTAAGCCCGCAGGAACACCTCGACGGCGCGCCGCACCGTGTCGGCGATGGCCGGCTGCAGCGGATCGGGCAGCACGCCCAGCTGCGAGCGTGCGACCAGATCTCCATGGCAGAGCATCACGAAGTGCACGGCCGCCGTGTGGGGATCGTCGAGCTGCAGCGCGCCGCGGTCGTGCCAGCGCGACAGATACACGCTGATCACCGAGATCATCGCCGCCGGCCCGCTGTCGAACAGCACCTGCCCGAGCTCGGGGAAGCGCTCGAGCTCGACTCCAGCGTTGCGATAGAAGCGGACGATCGCCGGATCGAGGAACAGCGCGAGCAGCCGCTCGCCCGCCGCCTGCAACGCCTCGCGAATGTCACCGGATGGCTCGGCGCTCAGCAGCATGCAGCGCACGCTCTCGCGCAAGCTGTCGACCTCTTCGGACAGGTAGGCGGCGTAGAGCGCCTTCTTGTCGTGGAAGTGGCTGTAGACGGTGGCCTTCGAGACACCCGCGCGCGTGGCGATCTCGTCCACGCACGCGCGCTCGAAGCCAACCTCGCTGAACACCGCGCGCGCGCCGGTCAGAACTTGGCGACGCTTGGGCGCGCGCGACGAGTGAGCCATCTTCCAGACGAAACTAAACCGTTCAGTCTTGTTCGTCAATCGAGCTTGGAGCATTGTTCAGGCCGAACTCGGCCGTCGATGCGCGCGCTTCGGACTCTGCTCTCGCTGCTGATCTTCGTCGTCGTGCTGACGGGCTGCACTCGCTCGGACGGCGCGGCGGCCAAGAGTGCGCCGCCACCGGTCGAGGTCGCCGTGGTCACGCTCGAACCGACCTCGGTGACGTTGACTCGCGATCTGCCCGGCCGCGTGGCTGCGCTGCGCGAGGCCGAGGTGCGGGCGCGCGTCGACGGGATCGTCGAGGCGCGGCTGTTCACCGAGGGCACCGACGTCGAGGCCGGGCAGGAGCTCTATCGCATCGAGGCCGCGCCGTACGAAGCCGAGCTCGCGGCGGCCAAGGCCAACCTCGCGCGCGCCGAGGCTGCGCAGGTGAACGCCAAGCTGGTGGCCGAGCGCGACGAGGAGCTGGTCAAGGGCAACATCGTCAGCCGCGAGGATCAGGAGAGCTCGTCGGCGGCGCTGCGAGCTGCGAACGCCGAGGTGGCCGCCGCTCGGGCGGCGGTCAAGGCCGCGCAGATCAACCTTCAATACACCTCGATGGACGCTCCGATCGCGGGCCGCATCGGCACCTCGGAGGTGACCGAGGGCGCCTACGTGCAGCGCTCGACGGCGACGCTGATGACGACCATTCAGCAGCTCGACACCGTCTACGTCTACATCACGCAGTCGTCGGTCGAGCTGTTGCGGCTGCGTCGCGCGCTCGAGGCCAATCGGCTGCAGCGCGGCGACGAGACCGAGCTCAAGCTGATCCTCGAAGACGGGCAGGAGTACGCGGAGATCGGCAAGCTCGACTTCTCGGGCGCTACCGTCGACGAGAGCACGGGGTCGGTCTCGCTGCGCGCCGTGTTCTCCAACCCACGTCGCGAGCTGCTGCCCGGCATGTTCGTGCGCGCGCGCATCGAGCAGGGCACGATCGCCAGCGCGCTTTTGGTGCCGCAGCGCGGGGTCACGCGCGACACCAAGGGCCAAGCGATCGCGCTGGTGGTCAACGCCGACAACGTGGTCGAGCGCCGCGAGCTGGTGGCCGAGCGCTCGGTCGATAACGCATGGTTGGTCAGCGAGGGGCTGGCCGCGGGCGATCGGGTGATCGTCGAAGGCATCCAAAAGGTTCGGCCCGGCGATCGCGTCGAGGTGGTCGAGGCCGAAAAAGACTAGCCGTCGAGGCGAGGCGTCCGCGTGTCCAGGTTCTTCATCGATCGACCGATCTTCGCGTGGGTGATCGCGATCACCATCATGCTCGCGGGCGCGCTGTCGATCCTGAAGCTCCCGATCTCCCAGTATCCCGCGATCGCGCCGCCGACGATCACGATCGGCGCGACCTACCCGGGCGCCTCGGCCAAGACGCTCGAGGACACGGTCACGCAGATCATCGAGCAGAAGCTGAGCGGGCTCGACGGCCTGCGCTTCGTGTCGTCGTCGAGCGACTCGTCGGGCAACGCGTCGATCAACGTGATCTTCGAGCCCGAGACCGACCCTGACATCGCGCAGGTGCAGGTCCAGAACAAGCTGCAGCTGGCGATGCCGCAGCTGCCCCAGGAGGTCCAGCGGCAGGGCGTGCGCGTGGCCAAGTCGGCCAGCAACTTCTTGATGATCGCGGCCTTCGTGAGCGCCGACGGCAGCATGAGTCGCAACGACATCGCCGACTACGTGGTGTCGACGCTGCAAGAGCCGATCAGCCGGGTGCCGGGCGTCGGCGAGGTCCAGGCGTTCGGCTCGCAGTACGCGATGCGGATCTGGCTCGATCCCAACAAGCTGGCCTCGTACCAGCTCACGCCGCTCGACGTCAGCGCGGCGATCCAGGCTCAGAACGCGCAGGTCTCGGCCGGACAGTTCGGCGGCAACCCAGCCGTCGAGGGTCAGCAGCTCAACGCCACGATCACCGCGCAGACACGGCTGCAGACCGCCGAGGAGTTCGCTCAGGTGATCCTGCGGGTGACGCCCGAGGGCGCGCAGGTCCGGCTCAAAGACGTCGCGCGCATCGAGCTGGCCGGCGAGAGCTTCGAGGTCGAGAGCTGGTACAACGGCATGCCGACCGCGGCGATGGGCATTCGTCTGGCCGCGGGCGCCAACGCGCTCGAGACCGCCGAGGCCATCCGCGCCCGCATCGACGAGCTGTCGCTGTACTTCCCGGAGGGGCTCGAGACCGTGTACCCGGTCGACAGCACTCCGTTCGTGCGCATCTCGATCGAGAGCGTGGTCGAGACCCTCATCGAGGCCATCATCCTGGTGTTCTTGGTGATGTACCTGTTCCTGCAGAACTTCCGCGCGACGCTGATCCCGACGATCGCGGTGCCGGTCGTGCTGCTCGGGACCTTCGGCGTGCTGGCGGCGGCCGGCTACAGCGTCAACACGCTGACGATGTTCGCGATGGTGCTGGCGATCGGCCTTTTGGTCGACGACGCGATCGTGGTGGTCGAGAACGTCGAGCGCGTGATGTCGGAGACCGGGCTGTCGCCGCGCGAGGCCACGCGCGTGTCGATGAGCCAGATCACCGGGGCGCTGGTCGGCATCGCGGTGGTGCTGGCGGTCGTGTTCATCCCGATGGCGTTCTTCACCGGCTCGGTCGGGATGATCTACCGGCAGTTCTCGATCACGCTGGTCAGCGCGATGACGCTGTCGGTGATCGTCGCGCTGATCCTGACGCCGGCCCTGTGCGCGACGATCCTCAAGCCCACCCACGGCCCGGCCAAGCGCGGCCCGCTGGGGCTGTTCAACCGCGTCTACGATCACAGCAGCACGCTCTACCAGCGCATGGTCGGGCGCCTGATCGAGCGGCGCGGGATCGTGATGGTCGGCTTCGTCGCGCTGGCGATCGCGGTCGGGAGCTTGTTCGTGCGGATGCCGACCGGCTTCCTGCCCGAGGAGGATCAGGGCCAGATCATGGTCCAGGTGATGCTGCCGCCCGGCAGCACCGCCGAGCGCACGCGCGAGGTGATGGCGCGCGTGGATCGTTACTTCATCGACAGCGAGCCGGGCGCGGTCGAGTCGGTGATGACGATCTCCGGCTTCTCGTTCAGCGGTCGTGGGCAGAACGCCGGCCTCGCGTTCGTGCGCCTGAGCGACTGGGATCAACGCGACACCCAGACCCAGAGCGCGAACGCGGTCGCCGGGCGAGCGATGGCCGAGTTCATGACCTGGAAGGAAGCCAGCGTGTTCGCGGTTGTGCCTCCGGCGATCCGCGAGCTCGGCAACGCGACCGGCTTCGAGTTTCAGCTGCAGGATCGCGCGGGCGTCGGCCACGAAGCCTTGGTTGCGGCGCGCAACCAACTGCTGGGTGCGGCCGCGCAGGATCCCGCGCTCAGCAAGGTGCGGCCGGGCGGGCTCGAGGACACGCCGCAGTACAAGATCGAGGTCGACAAGGAGAAGGCGGCCGCGCTCGGGCTGTCGCTGACCGACATCAACGCCACGCTCACGACCACCTGGGGTGGCTCGTACGTCAACGACTTCATCGATCGCGGCCGGACCAAGCGGGTCTACCTGCAAGGCGACGCGCCGTTTCGGATGCAGCCGTCCGACATCGATCAATGGTACGTGCGCAACCGGTCGGGCGAGATGGTGCCGTTCTCGGCGTTCTCGACCGGCTACTGGACCTACGGCTCGCCCAAGCTCGATCGCTTCAGCGGCTTCCCGACCATCCTGATCCAGGGCGAAGCGGGGCCCGGCTTCAGCTCGGGCGACGCGATGGCGGCGATGGAGCGGCTGGCCGCGGAGCTGCCCGAGGGCGTGGGCTTCGAGTGGTCGGGGCTGTCCTACGAAGAGAAGACCTCGGGCGCGGGCGCGATGGCGCTGTACGGCCTGTCGCTGCTGGTTGTGTTCCTGTGTCTGGCTGCGCTCTACGAGAGCTGGTCGATCCCGCTCTCGGTCATGCTCACGGTGCCGCTCGGCGTCGCGGGTGCGGTTGCGATCTGCCAGGTCTTCGGGCTGCCCAACGACGTCTACTTTCAAGTCGCGCTGCTGACCACGGTCGGCTTGTCGGCCAAGAACGCGATCTTGATCGTCGAGTTCGCCAAGGATCTGCGCGAGCAGGGGCGTGGTCGGATCGAGGCCGCGCTGGAGGCCGCGAAGGCCCGGCTGCGGCCGGTGTTGATGACCTCGATGGCGTTCGTGCTCGGCGTGCTGCCGCTGGCGATCTCCGACGGCGCGGGGGCGGGGGCTCAAAAC
>DATLLB010000583.1:0-8060 GCA_035538075.1 Enhygromyxa sp. | reverse complement strand
AGCTCGCGCAGCGGGTGCTGTGGACATGCGGCGATCCGGGCAAGCAGGCGCTCACGCGGGCGTACTTGCGACGGCTGCAGGAGCTCGCGGATGTCGAGGGTCGCGACGCTCGCCGCGAAGCGACGCGGCTCGCCAACGCGCTGCTCGACGCGACCTTCGAGCTGCTCGACGATGACGACGACGACGACGACGACGAGCCGGAGCTCGACGCGAGTACCCTGAGCGAGCTGCAGCGCGAGGTCGTCGCCTGCTTGAGCAGCCCGAGCGCACCGCGGGCCAACTACGTCGAGTACGGGATCCCGGACGACATCGAGGATCGACGTGCCGATCGCATCGGCGAGCACCTCCAGCCACGCGGCGTCGCTGTGCTCGCCGGCGTGGCTGGCCAGCGCGTGCGCGATGCCAACCTTCACCAGCCGATCATGCCGATCGAGCTGCTCGCCCAGCTCGTGCAGGTGTCGCGCGTGACTGTCCACGCCCGTGCCGGCCACGCCCATCGCAATCGCGAAGCTGGCCGCAGCGCCGCTGTCTTGCTCGGCCACGAAGCGCTCGAAGAACAGATCCACGCCCCACGCAGACTGCAGCGCGGGCGCCAGCAACACGGCCATGGCCGAGCGCACGCGAGGATCGGGATCCTCGAGCAGCGCGAGCAGCCGCGCCTGCGCGCCGATCAGCACGAACATGCACTGGTCCTGCGTCGCGATCGCGTTGGCCCGCCAGTCGCAGCGCGGCATCGCAGCCACATGCCCGCCGCTGATCAGATCGGCGAGCAGCACCGCGAGCATGTCGCGAGCCGAGACCGCCGGATCGACCAGCAGCTCGATCGCGTGCGTCAGCAGCTCGACATTCTCGCCGCTGTAGTAGCGTCCGGCGCCCTCGAAGCGCGACGCGTAGATGCCGTCGAACAGCTGCTTGGCGCCGTCACGGTCGAGCTCGCGCAGCCGGGCCAGATCACCGCAAGCGCGCCCGTACATCTCGTGGACCACCAACGGTCCGGTCGGCTCGGGCTCGGGCTCGCGGATCTCGGGGGCGGCCCGCTGCGTCAGCCCAGCCTCGGCGCGCGCCTGCTTGGCCGCGTCCGAGTAAGCCAGCTCGTCGGCGAACAAGCTCGCGGCCGGACGAATGGACAAGAAGAACTCGGCGTGGCTGAGGGTCATCCGCACCGCACACATCGCGTCGATCCAGCCGGGGCCCTGCCACGGCCAACTCATCTCCGATCCACCGCGGATGATCGCGTCGTCGCCCGCCCACGCGCGCGCGTCGTCGGGCGCACCCGCGTAGCCGGGATGAAAGCCGTCGGCGCAAAGCTCCGGGAACCGGCCGAGCAGCGCCAGACCAAAGCCGTTCGGCGGCAGGTAGGGATCGTTGGGCAGCGTGTCGACACCCGACGGAAACAGCGTGCTGGTGCCGGCTCGACACGCGTACTCCCACTCGGCCTCGCTCGGCAGCCGCAGGCCCGCGGCGACGAGCCCGTTGCGGGCTTCGTCGGCGAACTTGGGCTCGATGCAGCGCTGCAGGCTGAACACGTCGTCGCGGTCGAGCACCCGCTCGAGCTGCGCGTTGGTCAGCGGCTCGATCGCGAGCAAGAACGGCGCGACGTCGACCTCGCGCGTGGGCGAGCCGCCCTGCCAGTCGCCGAAGATGTCGGCGATCATGTCCGGCTCCTCGGTCTCTTGCCCGAGCTCGAGGATCCGCGTCCGCTCGCGCTCCGAGAAGCCCATCACGAAGCGACCGCCGGGGATCAGCATGAAGCGAGCGCCGCTCGGGCCGTGCTCGAAGATCGCCAGCGGACTGCCGGCGTGGGTCTCGAAGCCGACGAACGCAAACGCGGCCGGCAGTCGCTCCGAGAGCGCGTCGATCGTGACCTGGCGATCGTCGTGATCGGCGGCGAGCCAGTGTGCGTGGGTGAGCTTGCTGAGCAACCGAGCGGGGTCCATGCGCGGGCGATGGTAAGGGAGCCGTCGGGTCGCTCGCTTGACAGCGTCGCTGTGCAGCCGGACTCTGGCCGCAAATGCATCGCAGGCGCTTCCTCGCGGGGTTTGGTGCGCTCGGAGCCGCGGCGGCGCTGTCGGGCTGTCGACGCGCGAGCGAGTGCACGAGCGTGCCGACGACGGCCGAGTCGGAGCCGCACGATCACGCCGACCTCACGCCGCAGCCCGACCAAGCGCCGAGCGCCGACGATCCCTTCGCCGCGCTCGCGGGCTTCTGTGCGGGCGCGCAGCCGATCAGCGCGAGCGAGCACGAGCAACGGATCGAACGCGTGCGCGCGCGGCTGGCCGAGGCTGGTCAGTCGGCGCTGATCGTCGAGGCCGGCGTCGACATGCGCTACTTCGGCGGCCCAGGCTGGGGCCTGAGCGAGCGACCGCTGCTGCTGGTGATCCCGCGCGCGGGCGAGCCCACGCTGATCGGCCCCGCGTTCGAGCACGGCACGCTCGAGGCTCGCCAGGGCGCGCTGCGCTTTGCGATCCGCACCTGGCACGAGCACGAGAGCGCCTACGCGGTGGTCCGCAAGACGCTCGACGACGCCAAGCTCGGTCGGCGCGCTGCGATCGCGATCGGCCCGAGCATGCGCAGCTTCGTCGCCGACGGGCTGCGCAACCAAGGCGGCTGCAGCCTGGGATCGGGTGCGGCCGCGATCGAGGCTTGCCGCCGCATCAAGTCCACCGCCGAGCTCGCGCTGCTGCGTCGCGCCAACGAGGCGACCAAGGCTGCGCTGGCCGTCGCGGCTCCGCTCGCACGACCCGGCATGAGCGAGGCCGACTTCGCCGAGCTGGTCCGCGCGACCCAGCGTGTCGCCGGGCTCGAGAGCGTCTGGGTGCTCCCGCTGTTCGGGCCCAACGCCGCGTACCCACACGGAACGCCCGAGGGTCGGACGCTCACCGAAGGCGACCTGATCCTCGTCGACACCGGCGGCTTCCTGCACGGCTACGCCAGCGACATCACGCGAACCTGGGCTCCTTTTGACGACACGATCGATGAAGATCGGCGCAAGGCGTGGTCGGTGGTGCTCGAAGCTCAGACCGCTGCGCTCGCGCAGATCCGACCGGGAGTCCGCTGCGCCGAGGTCGACGCGGCGGCCCGCAAAGTGATCGCGGCGGCCGGCTTCGATCCGGACTACGGCCAGTTCACCCATCGCCTCGGGCACGGCATCGGCATGGAGGTCCACGAGGCCCCGTACCTCGTCCGCGACGCGGAGCACGTGCTCGAGGTCGGCAACACCATGTCCAACGAGCCCGGCCTCTACGTGCCGGGGGCGTATGGCATCCGGATCGAGGACATCGTCGCCGTCGGTGAAGAGGGGCCGGAGGTGTTTGGGCCGCGGCCGATCGCGCTCGAGCGTCCGTTCGGTTGAGCGACCCGCCAGCGGGCCACCCTCGATGGCCCGCCGGTTGGCCACTGTCCCGCGGGCTGGTCAGTATTTTTCGTGCCAGCTCGCGCAAGCGCAGGTGATCACTCGAGCGCCGTCGCGGCCCAGCCCGTGCGATGGGCGGTCGGCCGATGGATAAGCTCGAGCAACTCGCCAGCGCGCACGAGAGCATCTCCGAGCTGCTGCACGCGATCGATCCTCTCGTGTTGATCGGCATCGTGTGTGCGCAGGCAGGGATCCCAGCGCCGACGATCATCGAGGTTCGCTATCGCAACCCGCGGATCGAAATACCCGGCCTAGCCAAGCCGGCGCGCAAGGGCATCGTCGATCTCGTCTACACCACGCTCTCGGCAGAGGGCAGGCTCGAGGTCTGGATCATCGAGATCGAGCTGAGCTGGGACTGGCTGAAGGTGCGGCGCTGGGCGTTCTACGAGCTGTCGTTCGAGAACGAGCTGGAGGCCGACGCCGCCAGGCTCGCCGTGTTCTCGCCCGAGCCGGAGCTGCGGGGAAAGATCCACGACAAGATACTGCCGAACATCAAGACCAAGCCCGTGCTCATTCAGCCGGATCAAATCGAGCGCATCACCGACTATCGAGAGGCGCGCCGGAGTCCGGAGCTGACGATCCTCGGATGCCTCTTCCACGCGCACCCGCCGTCGCCGTTCGAGGCACGCGTGGCGGTGTTTCGGGCCGCGTGGATGGCCATTCAATCCCTGGCGGAGAACAAGGCGCGACGGTACTCTGTGGCGGTCATGTCGATCGTACCGGAAGCCGTGGTCGAGCAGGGTGTCGCCGAGCTGCGTGAGACGGGCGAGCTCGATGAGAGCCGATGGGAGCTGTTCACGGACAGCGAACGCAAGGGGCACAGCTTCGCCCGTGGGCATCGGGAGGGTCTCGCGGAGGGGCTCCGCCGCGCTGTGCTCGACACCCTCGAGCTACGCGGGATCGAGGTCACGGAGGTCGCACGCGAGCGCGTGGAGACCTGCGCGTCGGTCGAGCAACTCGAGCGCTGGTACGCGGCGGCCAAGTCGGCGAGCAACGATTCTTGGCTCGTGGAGTGAGCGGACCGCCAAAGTCCGGGCGTCTCGCGTCGTGCACCGCGACGCTCTAAGCTCCCGAGCCGTGCCGCCCGCGATCACGCTCGACCGCCTGAGCAAGCGCTTTCGGGTCAGCAAGCGCGAGCCTGGGCTGGCCGCGACGCTGCGGGCGCTGTTTCGGCGCGAGTGGGTCGAGGTCGAGGCGGTCCGCGAGCTCTCGTTTGCGATCGAGGCCGGCGAGCGCGTGGGCTTCCTCGGTCCCAACGGGGCGGGCAAGACGACCACGCTCAAGATGCTCGCCGGGCTCCTGTACCCCAGCTCGGGTACGGCCACGGTGCTCGGCTTCGATCCGGCCGCGCGGCGGCCCGAGTTCCTGTCTCGCATCGCGCTGGTGATGGGCCAGAAGCGCCAGCTCAGCTGGGACCTGCCCGCGCTCGACACATTCGAATTGAACCGGGTGATCTTCGAGGTCCCGCGCGCCGACTACCAGCGCCGGCTCGCCCAGATGATCGAGATGCTGGCGATCGACGACGTCGTGCGCAAGCCGGTCCGCACGCTCTCGCTCGGCGAGCGGATGAAGTGCGAGCTGGTCGCGGCGCTGCTGCACGGGCCCGAGATCCTGTTCCTCGACGAGCCCACGATCGGCATGGACGTGTCGATGCAGCTGGCGATCCGCGAGTTCATCCGCGACTACCACCGCGAGCACGGCGCGACGCTGATCCTGACCAGCCACTACATGGAGGACGTGGCTGCGCTGTGTGATCGCATCTTGGTGATCGACGAGGGTCAGCTGCGCTTCGACGGCAGCATCACCGAGCTGGTCCGCCGCATTCGACCGCTGCGACGCGTGGGCGTGCGGATCGGCGCGAGCCTCGATCCCAGCGCGCGCCTCGAGCTCGAGCGGCTCGGGCAGATCTGCGAGGACGAGCCGCCGCGTCTGGCCCTCGACGTCGCGCCCGAGCGCGTGCCCGAGGCTGTGAGCCGGCTGCTCGCGCTGCCCGGCGCCAGCGATCTCGAGGTCCACGACGCGCCGCTCGAGGAGGTGATGCGCGAGCTGTTCGCTCGACGCAAGGCAGGGGAGGGCGCATGAAGGAGCGCTTCTCGTTCGGCCACAAGCTCGCGGCGATGTGGCGGATCGGCGTGGCCGAGACCACGGCCTATCGCGCGTCGCTGCTGATCTGGGTGCTGACCACCTCGATGCCGCTGATCAGCCTGGTGCTGTGGCGCTCGCTGGCCGCGGACGGGCCGATCGGCGAGTACGATCAGGACGGCTTCGATAGCTACTTCATCGCCGCGTTCCTGGTCCGGCAGCTGGCGTCGTCCTGGGTGGTCTGGGATCTCGATCGCTCGATCCGCGTCGGCGAGCTGAGCGTGCTGTTGCTGCGGCCGATCCATCCGGTCGTCCACCACGCGATCGCGAACCTCTCGGCGCTCCCGCTGCGGACCCTGCTGGCAGCGCCGGTCGGGCTCGCCGTGCTGATCGCCACGCGGGGCATCGTGCTGGCCGACGACGCGCTCATGCTCGCGCTGGCGATCCCTGCGATCGCGTTCGCGTGGCTGCTCAACTTCCTGACCCAGCTGACGATCGGCTGCCTCGCGTTCTGGCTGACCAGCGCCTCGGCGCTCTACAACTTCTGGCTCGGCGCCTACATGGTGCTCGCCGGCTACCTGATCCCGACCAGCCTGTTTCCGGGCGGGCTGGCCGAGGTCGCGCGGGTGCTGCCGTTCCACGCCGCGCTCGGATTTCCGGTCGAGCTGCTGGTCGGGCGCCTGAGCTTGCTCGAGGCGGCGACCGGCTTCGCGCTGCAGCTCGCGTGGTTGGCGGTGATGGGCTCACTCGCCGCGCTCGCCTGGCGCCGCGGGCTTCGCCGCTACGGAGCGTTTGGAGCATGAGGAGCCTGCGTCGCCACCTCCGGCTCGCGCTCGCGCAGCTGACGATCTCCACTCAGGCCGCGCTCGAGTATCGCGTGGGCTTCTGGACGCTGGGCTTGGTCGGCGTGCTGTGGAGCCTCGGCGGCGTCGTGCCGCTGATCGTCGCGCTCGATCACATGCCCGCGGTCGCCGGTTGGAACGGCTGGCAGCTGGCGCTGTTGACCGGCTTCTACCTGATGTTCTCGGGCATCTACTCGACCTTCTTGCAGCCCGCGATCGGCCAGTCGATGGCCCACATCCGCGACGGCACGCTCGACTACTTGCTGCTGCGTCCGGTCGACGGCCTGGTCTCGTGTCTGCTCGCCGCGTTCGAGCCGTGGAACCTGCTCGAGTTTCTGACCGGCGTGGGCCTGGCGATCGTCGCGGCCATCCAGCTCGAGCTGACGCCCGGCGCCGCCGAACTCGGCGCGCTCGCAGTCGTGCTCGCGTGCGGGATCGTGAGCCTGTATGCGATCGGCGTGATGATGCTGGCGGCCAGCTTTCGGGCGCTCGCGCTCGAGAACCTGACCTACCTGATGGAGACGCTGCTCGAGTTTGCCCACTGGCCGGTCAGTGTCTTTCGCGGGCCGCTCAAGCTGCTGTTCACCTTCGTCGTGCCGTTCGCGGTGATGACCAGCTACCCCGCGCAGAGCCTGATGGCCGCGCTCGGAGTCCGGGAGCTGCTCGGCGCCATCGCAACCGCGGTCGGGCTCGCCGTGATCGCCCGGCTGGCCTGGGCCCGGGCGCTGCGCGGCTACACGTCGGCGAGCTCTTAGCTGAGATACAATCCCGGCGATGAGGACCACCCTGAGCACGGGCGTCGCGTCGTGCGTCATGCTGCTGCCAGCCGCGGCTTGCCGGCCCTCGGCCGATCTGGCCACGCCGGAGGATGGTCGGCGTGCATCGACCGACCCGGAGCCCGCGGGCACGCGCGAGTGCAAGCCGTGTGCGACCCCGAAGCCAGCGCCCGGCTCACCCGACGATCACGAAGCACCTGTGATCCTCGGCGCCCGCTTCATCGCCCGCGATCGCGTGCAGCTGACCTTCAGCGAGCCGCTCGCGTCGGTCGAGGGCGTCAACCCGCGGCAGTTTCGTCTGAGCCGCGCCTACACGTCGATCGACACCGGCTATCGAACCTACGCGTCGGGCTACTACTACGACCTCGCCGGCACCGACACCTACGAGCAGCAGCTGGTCGTGGTCGAGCTCGAGCTCTACGCGGAGCAGCCCGAGGTCCTGGCGCTGACCCTCAATCGGCCGGTGCCGGTCGAGCTGTGCGACGAGATTCAGCAGCGCAAGACCGACATGGCGGTCGCGGCCTCGGATCCCGCCAACACTCGGCGCGCGCAGACTGGCTTGTTTCTGCACTACACCGCGCGGGGCAGCCTCGGCGTGCGCGACAAGGTCGACAATCCGCTCGACGACGTCGGGGCCGACTGGGCGCTGAACTTCGGCACCCGACACAAGACGGTCTACGGCGCCGAGCCGGTCACGCGGTTGGATCTGCTCCCGGAGCTGGCCTGTCCGGACTCGAGCATGACGACGATCGGCGGGCCGCCCGGGCCGACCTGACCAGCGATGAAGCAGAGCATCGCCGAACGGCCGTCGCCGACCCGGAAGATGAAGCAGAGCATCTCCAATCTGCGGTCGCCGAGGCTGCCCCGCGCGGTGTAGTGCAGAAACAAGCCAGTCTGCGCGCGCCGAGTGTTGGCGGGATCCGAGGCCGCGACCGCCATGTCGGTCTT
>DATLLB010000582.1:0-4360 GCA_035538075.1 Enhygromyxa sp. | reverse complement strand
CATGCGGACCCTCGCCGAGCTGGCTCGAACCGGCGCGTTTCGACCGGTGATCGACAGCCGCTACCCGTTCGAGCGCATCGCGGAAGCACACGCGCGCGTCGACAGCCAGCGCAAGCGCGGCAGCGTCGTCGTCACGCTGAGTTGATCGGCGTTCCGCCACTACAATCATCGTGTTCGACATGGAGCCGCGGCTCGGCCCACCTGCGAAGTGAGCGGTTGCACGGCGTGCGGCACTCGCCCGTCGTAGCATCGCAGCGATGTCGACCGACCTCGACCGGGTGCTGCTGGACACGGCGATCCATCACCTGCAACCGCTCGAGCGGCTGCTCGCGGCGGCCGATCCCGGCGCGAGCGTGTCGCGACGCAGCCGCGTGCTGTGTGCCGGGCTCGCCAGCCTCGCGCGCTCCTGCTACGCGGCGCTCGGCGGGCGCATGCACGTCGACGAGGTCGGCGAGGCGGCGGCGATGCTCTCGCTGCTGACCAAGATCGACGATCAGGTGATCGACGCGCTCGACTTCCACGGCGGACCGCTCGCGCGCCGACGCGATCGCACCGCGCTCGAGCGCGAGACTCGGGCCTACCTCGCGCCGACGCTCGCGTCGATCCGCACGGGCGAGCCGAGCAACGCCGAGCCTCGCTGTCTGCTCGCCGCTGCGCTCGGCCGCCGCCTGCGTTCGCTCGCGTGCGATCACGACCGGCTCGCACACACGCTCGACGTGATCGCGTTCGGCTGGGAGGTGCAGGTCCGGGCGGTGCGGGTGCTGTCGAGCGATCCCGCGACGGTCGAGCGCGCCGAGGTCGAAGCCGTGACCGCCGACATCAGCGGCGCGTGGCTGCTGATGATCACGATGATCGGCGAGCTGCCCGAGGACGCAGCCCGCCCCCTCACGGCTGACGAGACGGCGGCCTTCTACGAGTGGGGCCTGCACATCCAGACCGCCGACGCGCTCGCCGATCTCGGCAAGGACACCGCCGATGGCTTGGTCGCGAGCCGCCCCGGCTTCGAGCTCGCGCGCTCGCGGCCCGACCTGTGGCGCGGCGCGTTCGAGCGTGGCGAGCTCGAGCCGCTCTACCGCGGGATGGTCGAGGCCGCGATCGATCTCGAGCTGTGGCCCGCCGACGCGCAGCTCGACGCGCTCGATCGGCGGCTCGCGGGACTCGGCGCCATCCCGAGCTGGCTGCGTTGGATTCACGGCTTCTTGAGCCACCGCTGGCTCGTCGACCCGCTGTGTCCGCGCGAGCTCGACGATCCGGCGCTCGCTCGCGTCGCGCGAGATCGGCTCGGCCACGCCTGGGCCGGCGCCTGGACTCGCTGGCAAGCTGCGATGGCCCTGGCCGAGCGCGACACCCAGGAAGGAGCACGCTCGTGTTCGGCACGCTGAAGCCCGCCCGCGCTGCGTTCGACTGCCGAACTCGCGGCGAGTGGCAGCGGTTCTACTGCGGCACCTGCCAGGGCATCGGCGAGCAATTCGGGCTCGGCTACCGCGGCTTGCTGAGCCACGACGCGGTGTTCCTCGGCTTGCTCGTCGACGGCCTGCAGGTCGAGGCCGCGCCGCCCGATCGCACGCGCTGTCCGATGCTCCCGATCGTCCATCGCCCGACGATCAGCCCGAGCTCGGTTGCGATGCGCTACTGCGCGGCGGTGCAGCTGTTGCTCGCCGATCAGTGGCTCGCCGATCGTGCGATCGACGGGCGCAGCTTGGCCCGCTGCGCGCGGCCGCTGCTGGCCAAGCCAGCCGAGCGTGCGCGCGCGATGCTGGCGGAGCTTGGCAGCGATCTCGCGGAGCTGATCGGCATCGAGGCTCGGCAAGCCGCCGCGGAGGTTCCGGGCGCGACCGGGCCGGACCAAGCGGCAGAACCGACCGCGGCTGCGCTCGAGCTGGTGTTCGAGCGCATCGCCGGATTGCCGGGCGTCGTCGCCGAGCTCCACGCAGCCACGCTCGCGCGGCTCGGACGGGCGGTGGGTACGGTCATCTACTTGGTCGACGCACTCGAGGATCTCGATCGTGATCGGCAGACCGGAGACTTCAATCCATGCCTCACGCTCGACGACCACGGGCGCGCACAGCCGAGCGCGGGACGAATCCGACGGGCGGCGGCGATGTTGAAGCACGCGGGTGCGGAGATTCGTGACGCGCTCGCGGCCCTGCCCCTGCGACGGCACGGCGCGGTGCTCGAGAACATCTTGATCGTCCAGCTCGGTGGTCGGGCGAAGCTCGCGATCGCGAGCGCCGATCGGGTGCTCCACGAGGTCGAGCAACGTCGGCGACTGCTCACGCGGCTGGCCGAGCGCAGCGGGCTGCAGCGCTTCGTTCAGGCCCTCGCCGCGATCGCCATCACGCTGGTGACCGGCCTCTGGGCGAGGATCGTACGAGCCTCGAGCGAGACCGGCACGGACGAGAGCGACAGCGGAACCGACACCGACACGGGCACGGACACAGGCACGGACACGGAGACTGGCACGACCGGCGCCGAGACGGGCGCCGAGACGGACACGGGCGCCGCCGATCTCGACGCGAGCGGTTCGGGCTGCCCGTGCTTCTCGTGGATCGGCGAGCTGATTCAAGGCTGCTGCGGAGGCCTGGCGGACGCGTGTGGCAGCCTCGGCGAGTCGATCGGCGCGTGTGGATCGTGCACGGAGGGCTGCGCGAACGCATGTGCCGGCTGCGGTCAGAGCTGCGGCGAGGGCTGCTCGGATTGTGGGCAGTGCGGCAATGCTTGCTCGGGCTGTGGTGATTGCGGCAACGCCTGCGCGGGCTGTGGCGACTGCGGCAACTGTGGGGGAGGTGGATGCGGGAACTGTGGGGGAGGCGGAGGCGGGTGTAACTGCTGACTCGCCCGCGTGATGCATTTGCATCGTGACGAGGCCGCCAGCTGTCGCCTCCGCGCGACACCCCGCTGCCAAGTCCCCGATTTCACGTGCGCCGTAGAGCGGCGACCTTCGTGCAGTCGAGCGGCCCGATGCGCGCGTGGATCTTCGTCGTCAGCCTCGTGGGTGGATCGACGATCGCGGCAACGCCCGCGCGCGCTGGCGAGCTCGACAATGTCCGCAGAGAGACGCAGGGCTCTGGCAGCTCGGGCTCGAGCGGCTCGAGCGAATCGGGTGGCTCGAGCGGGGTCGGGTCGGCGATCGGCGGAGCGATCGGAGCCGCGATCGGAGCGGCGATGATCGACGCCTACAGCGAGAACGTGTGGCGCCTGTACACCCGCTACCCCTACGAGCCGGGCACCAACGGCTACGTCCACGTGATCCCCGAGGAGACGCCCGAGGACCAGCGACCCGGTCAGAAATTCGCCGGCTCGTTCGCGCTCGATGGTGCCTATCTCGGTCCCACGCTCGGTCGCACCGGACTGGATCTGCACCTGATGGTGCGACGCTTCGGCTTCGCCCTCGACGCCTCGCCCCACATCGAGGCCGCGCCCCGCGACGCGCTGACCTTGGGCAGCATCGCGTTCATGATCGCCCCGGTCTTGCGACCACGCGTGCAGCTCTACGCGGGTGCGGGTGCGAACGTGATGATCGACGGCCGCGCCTCGCCGGCTGCGGAGCGGACCAACGCTGCAGGCTTCAACGCGACATTCCAGACCACGCTGCTGCCGATCCGGCCGCTGATCGTCCGCGGCCGGATCGACGCCGGGACCCTGGGCGCTGCGACCACGGTGTTGGGCCGCGTGACGCTCGGGGCCGCGCTGCGGCGCTTCGAGCTGTTCGTCGGCTACGAGGCGCGGGCGGTCGGCGAGGTCGTGCTGCATGGACCGACGGCCGGCCTACGCGTGTGGTTCTGAGCGCTTTGACAGCCGCGACGCCGCAGACGACAGTCTGGCAATGAGCGATGCAATCGACGCCGACGATCCGCTGCCGGAGTTCGAGGCCGCCAAGCGCAAGCGTCGATGGATCAGCCTGGGCATCACCGCCGTGGTGCTCGCGGTGCTCGGCGCCGGTTGGGCGTGGTGGCGTGCCACCGGTCTTCCACGCATTCCGTCGGAGACTGAACGAGACGTGCGCGAGGCGATGGACTCGATCGACACGCTGCCGCGCGAGCTGCATGCGTTGCTGGCCGCCGAGGCCATGGTCGAGCTCGGGCGCGGGCGCCTGCCGGACGCCATGCTCGAGGCCTTCGAGGGCGTGCAGTCGGTCCCGCCCGAGACGGCGACGCTGCTCATGATGCGGCCCTTCGCCGACGACCCCGACTCGCTGAAGGGCTGGACCGTGGCCTGCGAAGCCGGCGTCGCTGCGATCGTCGAGGTCAGCGAGACCGGCGACATCGACAAGCTGTTCGCCGACTGTCACCTGGGTCGCTGGAGCTTGATCGACGGCACCGAAGCGCGACGCAAGAGCGCAGGCCGGTTGATCCTCGCC
>DATLLB010000581.1:0-4294 GCA_035538075.1 Enhygromyxa sp. | reverse complement strand
TCCCGTGCCCGTGAGATGAGCGTAGCGAGATAGGAGAGCGGACGGGAGGGGGTCCCATGACGGCTCTGCCGGCATGGGGGCGGCCAGCCGAATGGCCGCCATCAAGACTAGGTTGGCAGCGCCGTCACGGCGCTGCCAAGGGCACACCGACCGCTCGGCTCAGCCGCGCGAGCGCGACGTTGCGCTTCATGACCGCCTCGAAGCGCTGGAACTCGAACTCCGCCCACTGTTTGAGCGCCTTGGTCAGGTCGTCGAACTCGGCCACGCCGATGCTCGCGCTGGTCTGCTCGGACACGACCAGCTTCCAGCTCTTGTCGCGCGCGAGCTCGGCGAAGCGCAGCTGCTGCTCGGCGTCGATCACGGCGCGGTAGGCCTCCTCGACCTCGAGCAGCAGCAGCCGCTGCGCCGCCTCGCGCCTGTACTCGGCCTCGCGTCGCTCGGCGCGGGCCTTCTTGAGCGCGAACGCGTCGTTGTGGAAGTCGAGGTCCCAGGACAGCGCGAGCCCGAAGTACACGTTCGAGTAGTTGAGCCGGCCGGTGTAGTAGAGCGTCCGCATCTCCGGCGTGGCCGCGTTGGCGTAGCCGTAGCCGAGCCGCACGACCGCGCCGAGGTCGGGCAGGAAGTTGGTGCGGGCGATCTTCTCCTGGACCTTGCGCGCCTTGACCCCGCCGTCGGCCAGCTTGGCCTCGGGGCGGTTCTTCAGCGCGAGCGAGCGGTAGTGATCGAGCTCGGCCAGCCCGCCCTCGACCGTGTCGGCCTTCAGCGTCTTCTCGGCCACGTCGAAGCCCTGCGGGGCCGCGTTGCCGGCGAACGCCCACAAGGTCGCGAGCGCCTTCGACTCGATCAGTCGAGCCTCGCGCATGCGTGACGCCAGCTCGATCTCGCCGAGCTCGAGCCGCAGCAGATCGTCGGGATCGCGATCGGGGTTGAGGCTGTCGAGGTCGGCGTCGAACGCCGGCTGCCCGTCGGGCCCGAGGCCCAGCTCGACCTCGATCTTCGCGCGCTCCTGCTGCAGCACCTTCCAGGCCTCCTGCAGGATCCCGATGCTCTCGCGCGAGAGCAGCAGCGCCGCGTGAGCCTCGTAGATGCGCAGCACCGTCTCCTGCTGCGCGGCGAGCTTCTGGTACTCCGCGATCTCGACCCCGACCTTGGCCAGCCGCTTGTAGTTGATGATCTTGCCGAACGTGGTGATCGGCGCGACGAAGTCGGCGCTCAGCCGAAACGAGATGCCGGCCTGCGCGATGCGATCGAAGTAGCCGGTGATGGTCTGCAAGTCGGCAGGCTTGCCCGCGCCGTCCTCCGGATCGCCCGCCGCTCGGCAGTACTGAAACGAGAACGGCCCGTCCTCGCCCTGCAGCGAGATGTCGTCGCACTCGATCGCCGCGCCCGGGGTCAGCACCGCCGAGGTCCGCACGATCGGCACCCAAGCGAAGCGAGCCGTCAGCAGCAACGCCTCCATCGCCTCGATGTGCTCGTCGGCCGCGCGCACGTAGGGGTTGTCGAGCGCGTAGCGGATGATCTGCTCGCGGCTCAGCGCAGGCACGCCGGCCGGCCGCGGGCCGTAGGCGTCGTCGCGAGTCGACGGCGGCATGTCGAACAGCGCGCGTACGAAATCATCTTCGCGCAGCAGCGCCGCTTGGGATCCGGTCGCCGAGCCGAGCAGCTCGGGCTCGGGCTCCGGCTCCGGCACCTCGCCGATCGGCCTGGGCGCGGGGACCTCGATCGCCTCGCCGGTCGGCGGCGCAGCGATCGACGTGGAGGGTCCGAGCGCGAGCCACAGCGCGATGCCGATGAGCGCGAGCAAACGACTGCGCTGGTGTCCGCTTCCCCCGCTCCGGCCTCGCACGTGGCACGGTTACACCGCGGTCCGGGGGCCAGGCAAGCGGTGCAGAGCAAACCTCGCTGGCCGTGTGATCGGGCCAGTCTTCATCCATGGGGCTTCGGGCGGTCAGCGCGGGTGGCCCGGTCAAACCAGCTCGCGCCGCATGAACACCCGCGCTTCGACGCGCAGCCCCAGCTGCGCTTCCTTCTCGCGAACGCGACGCATCCACGGCGCCCACTCGTGCTGCTGCAGCGCCCTGAACCCGTGCCGCTCATAGAACGGCTGGTTCCACGGCACGGCCGCAAACGTGGACAGCGTGACCGCCGGGCAGCCTCGCGCGCGCGCCCACTCGCACACGCAGTCGAGCAGCCGCGCGCCGAGCCCCTGCCGGCCGTGCTCGGGCACGACATCCATCTCCTCCACGTATGCGAGCCCCTCGCGCTGCGAGGCGATCACCATGCCCACGGCCACGCCGTCGCGGCAGCCGACCCACACCTGTCCGGCGTCGATCAGTCGCACCAGCTCGTCGATCGCGAGCGCGGCCCCGAATGCGTGATCGATCAGCCCCAGGCCGCTGAAGCGAGCGCCCGCCGCCTCCTCGATCGCACGCACGCGCGCAGCTTCGTCCGGCCGAGCGAGGCGAATCTCGAAGCGATCGGCGTGCGGTTCCATGGCGCGTGTTGCAGCCCGCGGCCGCTCTTGCCATGGTACCCGCGTGCCCGTCCATCACGCGGTGTTCGCCTCGCTCCCCAACCAGGCCCGCGCGCTGGTGCGTGTCACCGGCGAAGACGCGCTGCGCTTCCTCCAGGGCCTGCTGACCGCCGACGTCGCCGAGCTGACGCCCGGTCGCGCGACCCCGGCGGCGTTGCTGACCGTCAAGGGCAAGATCGTCAGCGAGGTCTGGGTGCTCGCGGTCAGCGAAGACGAGCCGTGGCTGGCGATCCCCGAGGAGCTGGGCGCGGCGGTGATCGAGAAGCTCGACGGCCACATCATCATGGACGACGTCGAGCTCGAGCCGCTGCCGGATCATGGCTGCGCGATCGTGTGGCACGACGAGGGCGTGCTCGCGGTCACCGACGTCGCGACGCGCGAGGGCGTGCTCGCGTTTGAAGCCAAGCATCCGCTGCCGGGCGTGCTGCTGGTCGGGCCGCGCGAGGCGATCGCGAGCCTGGGCGGCGACGACATCGGCGAGCGAGCCGACGCCGACGCGTTCAC
This sequence comes from Enhygromyxa sp., assembly GCA_035538075.1. Taxonomy (GTDB): domain Bacteria; phylum Myxococcota_A; class Polyangia; order Nannocystales; family Nannocystaceae; genus Plesiocystis. The sequence continues at coordinate 1,257 of DATLLB010000581.1, read as the reverse complement.
AGCCGCGAGGATCAGCCACGGTCGGCCGGCGTGGGGTCATGAGCTGGCGGTCGATCGGTTTCCGCCCGAGGTCGGCTTCGTCGAGGCGGTCTCGTATGAGAAGGGCTGCTACCTCGGCCAGGAGCCGCTCTCGCGCATCCACAACCGCGGGCAGGTCAACCGCGTGATGGTCCGCGTCGAGCTCGACGCCGTGCCGAGCGGGAGCGAGGCGTTCGAGCTGCGCGCGGGCGATGCCGAAGCGGGCGCTCTGACCAGCTGGAACTCCGCACGCGTCGGCCTCGCGATCGTCAAGCGAGCGCACGCCAAGCCGGGCACGCAGCTGCACGCCGGCGACATCGCGGTGACCGCCGTCAGCGGCCCGCTCGGCGATGATCCAGGCCGAGGCGGCCGCACGCAGACGGCCACTGTCACGCTCGGCGGGAAGCGCTGATCACCGCGGCCAGTCCTCGTGCAGCAGGCACAGCTCCGGCAGCATGCGCGACCGCTCGGCCAGCTGCTGCATGTCCTCGCTCGTCCAGTCGAGCGACCGCAGCTGCGGCAGCGCGCCGAGGGTCTCGGCCGCGTCGGGCCACGCCCAGTCGTCGCGCGAGCAATAGACATCGAGCCGCTCGAGGCTCGGCGTCAGCCGGGGCAGCTGCGCGAGCGCGTCGTCATGCAGCGGGTCGTTCCAGTAGTATCGCAGCCCTCGCACCCGCTCGAGCAACCCCGCCGACAACCACCGCGGATCGCAGCGAAACACGCCCAGCTCCGCCACCTCGCCCTCGATCGGCACCGGCCCGGTCGCCTCGCTGACCGCCAGATACTCGAACCCCGCCGGCAGCGTCAGCCTGCCGCGCAGCTCGCCCGGCACCACCAGCCTCCGCAGCCGCGGGAGCTCGGCCAGCGGCGAGAGATCCAGCGCCCCGCCCTCGACCGCGTGAATCGTGAGCGCCTCGAGCTCGCGCAGCAGCGGCAGGCGAGCCGCGAGCTGGGCCGGCATCACGCTGCACGAGAGCTCGCGCAGGCGCAGCGCGGTGAGGTCGTCCAGATCCGGCGGATCGAGCCGCGGCAGGTTGAGCGACTGCAGCTGCGTCAGCTCGTGCAGCTCGCTGATCAGCTCGGTCGTGTTGGCGCCCGTCAAGGTCAGCGATCGCAGCGACGGGATCCTGCTCAGCGGCGTCAACGGTGCGATGCAGTCGCCCAGCTCGAGCGACTCGAGCGTGTCGCCGAACAGCTCGACGATCGCGTCTGTCGAGTGATGCCCACGCAGGCGCAGGC
>DATLLB010000580.1:0-8650 GCA_035538075.1 Enhygromyxa sp. | reverse complement strand
GTCGTAGCGAGCGCGCTTGGCCGGATCGCTGAGCGTCTCGTAGGCCTCCGAAGCCAGCCGAAAGCGCTCGTGCGCCTCCTCGTCGTCGGGGAAGCGATCGGGGTGGCTCTCGAGCGCGACGCGACGGTAAGCCTTCTTGATCTCGGCTTCATCTGCGTCACGCGGGACGCCCAGGATTGCGTAGTAATCAGGCCGCGCCATGCGGGGAGGTCCTCGGAATTGCGGGCGAGCTCAGCCGACCGGATCGTCGGCGTCGGCGAGCATCGCCTCGTAGATCTGGTGCGAGGAGGTCTCGAGCGCAGCGAGCCCGTCGCGGATCGCCAGCGTGTCGACCTGCGGGCTCTCCAGCGCGGCTCGGAGCGTGCGTAGATCGTTCTCGATCTCGCCTCGCACGGTCGCGGTCAAGCTGCCGCCGAAGGCCTCGAGCGAGCGCTCGCACGTGTAGAGGAGCGTCTCGGCCCGGTTGCGCAGCTCGGCCAGCTCGCGCCGCGCAGCGTCCTCGGTCTTCTTGGTCTCGGCCTCCTGCGCGAGCGCTTCGAGCTGCTTCTCGGTCAGGCCCGAGGTCGGCTGCACGGTCATGCTCGCCGACTTGCCAGTGCCGAGATCCTGGGCCGACACGGCCAGGATGCCGTCGGCGCTGATGTCGAAGGTCACGCGGATCTGCGGCACGCCACGCGGCGCCGGAGGGATGTCGGTCAACGACAGCCGCGCGAGCGACTTGTTGTCCTCGGCCATCTCGCGCAGACCCTGGAGCACGTGCACGGGCACGACCGGCTGGTTGTCGACGCTGGTGCTGAAGACCTCGGACTTGCGCGTGGGGATCGTCGTGCCCTTGGGGATCAGCACCGTGAACACGCCACCGGCCGTCTCGACGCCGATGTTGAGCGGCACCACGTCGAGCAGCACCACGCCCTTGACCTCGCCTTCGAGGATGCCGCCCTGAATGGCCGCGCCGCAGGCCACGACCTCGTCCGGGTTGACGCCCGTGCTCGGCTCGCGGCCGAAGAACTCTCCGACCAGCTTCTGCACGAGCGGCATGCGAGTCTGGCCGCCGACCAGCAGCAGCTCCTCGATGTCCGCCGCGTCGAGCTCGGCGTCCTTCAGCGCGGTCTTGCACGGGCCCAGCGTCCGCTCGATCAGCGCGCGGGTCAGCTCCTCGAGCTTGCGCCGCGTCAGCGTGAGCGCGAGGTGGAGCGGCTGCCCGCTCTTCGCGGCGATGAACGGCAGGTTGATCTCGGTGTCGAGCGACCACGAGAGCTCGTGCTTGGCCTTCTCGGCGGCCTCTTTGAGCCGCTGCTTGGCCAGCTTGTCGTCGCGCAGATCGATGCCGTGCTCGGCCTTGAAGCTGACCGCGGCCCAGTCGACGATCGTGTTGTCGAAGTCCTCGCCGCCGAGGAAGGTGTCGCCGGAGGTCGCGAGCACCTCGAACGCACCGTCGCGCAGCTCGAGGATCGAGATGTCGAAGGTGCCGCCGCCGAGGTCGTAGACGGCCACGGTCTTGCTGCCCCGATCTTCACGCGCGAGCCCATACGCGAGCGTCGCCGCGGTCGGCTCGTTGATGATGCGCTCGACCTCGAGGCCGGCGATCTTGCCCGCGTCCTTGGTGGCCTGCCGCTGCGCGTCGTCGAAGTAGGCGGGCACGGTGATCACGGCGCGCGTGATCTGGCCGCCGACGAAGTCCTCGGCCGACTCCTTGAGCATGCGCAGCACGGCCGCCCCGATCTCGCTGGGCGAGTACTTGCGGCCGTCGATGCGGATCCACGCGTCGCCGTTGTCGGCGGCCACGATCTCGTACGGGAGAAACTTGGCCAGCTGCGCGACCTCGGGGTCGCTGAACTTGCGACCGATCAGGCGCTTGGCCGCGTACACGGTCTTGCTCGGGTTGGTGATCGCTTGGCGCTTGGCGATCTGCCCGACCAGCTGCTCGCCCTTGTCGCTGACCGCGAACACCGACGGGGTCGTGCGTGCCCCCTCGGCGTTGGGGATCACCCGCGGATCGCCGTCTTCGAGCACCGCCACGCACGAGTTGGTGGTCCCGAGATCGATGCCGATGATCCGCTCGCCCATCCGGTGGTCCCTTCGCCCGTATTCTACCGGTTTCGACGGCTAGTTGGCGCTCTCGCCGGACCCGCCCGTGGGCGCGGCCAAATCTGGAGGTGCCGCTCCGGTCGAGCCGGGACCCGCGACGATCACCCGGGCCGGACGCAGCAGCTTGTCGCCGCGCAGGTAGCCCTTCTCGTACTCGAGCATGACGATGCCCGGCGCGTAGTCGGGCGTGTCCATCTGCTGGAGGGCGTCGTGTAGGTTGGGATCGAAGGGCCGACCGACGCTCTCGATCGCCTTGATGCCGTGCTTGGCGAGCGCGCCGAGGAACTCCTGGCGGACCATCTCGAGGCCCTTGAGCAGCTGCTCGTTGGTGTCGGGCCCGGCCACGCTCAGGGCCCGCTCGAGGTTGTCGCCGACCGGCAGGAAGCTGCCGAGCAAATTCTGGACGGCGCGATGGTTGGCGTCGTCGATGTCGCGTTTGACCCGCTTCTTGTAGTTGTCGAGATCGGCGACGGCGCGCAGCCACTTGTCGCGCAGCGAGGCGACCTCGGCCTGCGCCTGCTCGAGCTCGACGGCCAGATCGGCGGCGAGGTCTCGCTCGAGATCGTCATCGTCGCCCTCGGGGTCATCGGATTGACCGCTGCGGACCTTGTCTACGGCCTCCTCGGCGGCGCGCATCACCTCTTCGATGTTGCTGTCCACGTCCGGCTGTTGGGGGTCGTGCTCTCCGCTCATTGTTCTCCGCGCGTGTTCATGTGCGAGCGGCCATCGCTCGCGCGGCGTACTCTACCAAAGGGATCACGGCCTCGTAATCCATGCGCGGGCTGCCGAGCAGCGCGACCGCGCCCATCGACGGGCCCCTCGCCGGCGAAGACGGCGACGGCCAACGCAAGCGGCAACCAACCAGCGTCAGCTGACCGGGCCGCGGCACGCCCATCATCGGCAGGCCCAGCGCCGCCGCGCCGAGCTGCTCGAGCGAGAGATCGACGCGGACCGACGCCCGCGGCTCGGCCTCGGGCTCGGGCAGCAGCTGGCAGAGAATCTCGGCCAAGCGCTGATAGTCCTCGAGCAGCGCGAGGATCTCGGCGACCGCGTCCGCGGCGGAGCGGCGTGGGAGAGACGAGTCGAGCTCGCTCGCGCCGACCGGCACCGAGGCGCCCGCCCAACCAGGCAGGCTGCCGTGCCCCGCGACCTGCATCCACAGCGGCTCGAGCGACATCACGCACAGCATCAAGCCGATGCGCAGCGCCTCCGAGACCAGCCGATCGACGCGCTGCTCCTGCGCGTCGAGCAGGCTCCGCAAGCGCTCGCGCGCCTGCTCGAGCGTGCGGCCGATCGTCAGGTCGCGCAGCAGCTCCTGCACGCGGCGCAGCTCACCCTCGCGGGCGAGCAGCTCGCGATCACAGTCGACGGTTCGCACGCTGCTCGCACCGTCGTCGAGCCCGAGCATGACCAGCACGCGACCGCCCTCGTCGCTGCTACCCGCGAGCGGGACCAGCTCCAGCGCTCGGACCACGCCAGGTCGGGTCTCGCCGACGAAGCCGATCGCCACGCAGCCGGCGATCTCCGACAGCACGCGCGCCGTCGATCGCAAGCCGAGCCGCGGATCGCCGGTCTCGCCGAGGCTCACGTCGACCAGCCGACGATGCTCCGGTCGCGCCGCCCCGCGCGGCAGCTCTTCGACGTACACGCGCCAGCCCTCGGGCGTCGGCACGCGCCCGCTCGCGGCATGGGCCTTGTGCACGAGCCCGAGTCGCTCGAGCGCGGCGAGCTCGTTGCGAACGGTCGCGGGCGACCACTCGAGTCCCCGCGCGCGACACAAGGTCCCCGACGCGACGGGGCGACCGCCCATGACATACTGGCGGCACAGCGCGAGCAGGATCTGTCGCTGGCGATCACTCGGCTCAGGCACGAGCCCAATTTTTACGCGGCTTTTTGCGCCGATGCATCAACTACAGGCCCCGCCGATCGGCGAGCTACAGCAAGTCGGTGGCGATCGTGTCGTGCCAGAGCCAGCGTCCGGGGGCCACGCGCAGGCGGGCGCCGTCGTCGAGCCACTCGAGGTTGCCGAGCTGCCGCTGTCGCGCGGTGCGAGCCTCGAGCCACGCTCGATCGACGCCAAAGCGGGCCAGATACGGGTTCACGTCGAGACCGCGCAAGCGTCGCAAACCGAGCCACAGCCCCTCCGCGGCGGCTTGCTCCCCGTCCAGCCGCTCGACGATCGCCGGCTCGCCCGAGCCCCACGCGTCGAGCGACGCAGCAACCCGCGAGGGCTCGACGCTCGCTCGCTCGCAGTGCCGCACGCTCGCCGCGGACGGCCCGAGGCCGATCACGTCGACCCAGCGCCAGTACTTCGAGTTGTGGATCGCCTCGGCCCCCGGCCTTGCGTACGAGGCGACCTCGTAGTGCCCGAAGCCGCGGGCCTCGAGCTCGACCTCGGCGAGCTGCAGCAGATCGGTCTGCGCATCCTCGTCGGGCAGCACCCGCAGCCCGCGGCGCACCAGCTTGGGCCACGGCGTGTCGGGCTCGATCGTCAGCCCGTAGATCGACACGTGCTCGACGCCGGCCGCGAGTAGCCCGTCGAGATCGCGGCGCAGCGCGTCGGCCCCCTGCCCGCGCCAGCCGAGGATCAGATCGGCGCTGGTCCGCAGCCCTCGCCGCACGCACTGGGTGATGGCGGCGAGCGCTGCGTCGCGCTCGTGTGCACGACCAAGCTCGCGCAGCCCCGCAGACGCGAGCGTCTGCACGCCGAGCGAGACTCGATCGACGCCGCACTCGAGCAGCGCGTCGAGCCGCTCGCCGTCGACATGCTCGGGGTTCAGCTCGACGGTGACCTCGCGCAGCGCCGCGGTCTCGAGCTCGAACACACCGCGCAGCCAGCCGAACAGCGCCCGCAGCTGCGCCGCCGAGAGCACGCTCGGGGTCCCGCCGCCGACGTAGATCGTATCGACGGCGACGCGCTCGCCCGGCGACCACCGACTCAGCCGCTCACGCTCGAGCCCGGCCATCCAGCGTGCGATCGCAGGCCCGAGGCGCTCCGCTCGGCCGACCTGGAAGTCGAAGTCGCAGTACGGACACGCCCGCTCGCAGAACGGGACATGCACGTAGAGGCCGGCGGATTCGGAGCTCACTCGATCAGCGAGATTAGCTCGTCGGTGCCCGGAAGCTCAGTGAACAGATCGACGCCGCTCCCGACATTGCAGCGCGCCGCGACCCCGCGCCACCACCAGCTCGGCAGCGAGTTGATGTTGATGCCGTGCTGCTCGAGCAGGTCGGTCTGCTCTTCGATGGTCTCGACCATCGAGAGATGAAACGGCTGCCCGCGCCCTCGCAGCTGCGCGCCGAGCCGCCGGGCCGAGCGCAGCGGGGTCTGATCCTCGTAGCCGTCGACGGCGGTGCGGATCAGCTTGCGAACCACGCCGAGATCCGGGAGCTCGTACAGCCGCCCGCACACCGACACCGACTCGCCGCTGATCAAGGCCATGCGCGCGGCCCAGCTCGAGACCAGGTGATCGTGGATCTCCAGCGACTGCCCGACATCCGAGACCGCCTCGCGCCGCAGCACCACCACCGCTTCGTCGCAGGTCGCATACACGAAACGCGAGGCTGGTGACTGCACCAGGCCGACCCCGGCCCGCAGCATCATCCGTCCAAGCTCGGGATCGAGGACCTCCTGTCGAGCGGCCCGTCGAGCGATCAGCTGATCGACGGCCTCGGTGTCGGCGGCGATGCGCACGACCAACGTGAAGCCGTCCATCGGAACATGGTCACCAAACACCTGAAATGCTGAGAACGCGTTCCAGGACGACTGCGGGGGCATGCGCCGCCGAAGGTAACCTACTTTGCGGTCAAGATGGTGTAGCCGAAGTAAACCAGCGCACCGATGATCACGACGGCCGCGATCCACACGAGCGGGTTACCGCGCTTGGTCTGCTCGGTGACGACACCCTGGCCAAATGAACCGGTGACGCCAGCCTCGAGCGCGCCGGTCGACAGCGTGTGCCGCGTGGTCGCGGCTGGACGTCCACCCGTACGCGGGCTGGTTCGCGGCTTGCGCGACGCTTTTTGACTTCCGGTGTCGGGCGTTGCCGAGCTGGGCTGCGGCTTCGCGCGAGCGGCCGCTTGCCCGCTGTCGCGGCTCTCACCCGTCGAACGACCCGTCGAGCGGGCGCTCGTGCCAGCTCCGGTGTCGCGGCTCTCGTCGTGCGAGCGCACGCCAGACTCGTCGGCCTGGTCCTTCTTCATGTTGGCAACCAGCTCTTCGAGGTTGCCGATGGTCATCGAGCGGCGCGGGCTCGGGCTCGCGTCTTCGCCCGACTCGAGGCTCTTGGCCCAATCGGGCTCCTCGTCGCCGCTGGCCCCGAGCTGATCGAACTGGTCGAAGTCGAGCGCCTCGTCGCCGAGGTCGTCGTACTGATCGTCGTAATTGACCTCGGCGGGCGCCCCCTCGCCGAACATCTCGTTCATGAACGCGCTGATGCGGCGCGGCGTGGCCGACATGCCGGCCTCTTGCATGAACGAGTCGAGCTCCCGGTACATGTGATCGCAGTTGGCGTAGCGATCGTTGGGGTCGACCTCGAGCGCGCGCATGATGATGGCCTCGAGCGCGGGCGGGAACTCGGGATCGACGAACGTGGGCGCGGGCACGTCACCCGAGAGGATGCGGTCGCGGACCTCCGCCGGCTTGCCACGAAACAGGCGCTGGCCGAGGCACATCTCGTAGAGGATCACACCGACCGCGAAGATGTCCGCGCGACCGTCGAGCTCCTCGCCCGTGATCTGCTCGGGCGCCATGTACGAGAGCTTGCCGGCGAACTGACCGGGGCCACCCCGGCCTGCGGCGTTGGAGACCGCGGTCGCGCGCGTGGCCGCGATCCCGAAGTCGACGATCTTGCACAAGCCGTCGTAGCCGACGTGGATGTTGGTCGGGTTGATGTCGCGGTGCACGAGCCCGAGCGGCTCACCGTTCTCGTCGGTCCGCGCGTGCGCGTAATGGAGGCCCTCGAGCGCCTGCATGATGATCCCGATGCCGAGATCCATCGGGACCATGTGACCGGTCGTGACCGCGCGGCGCAGCACGGAGACCAGCTCCTCACCGACCAGCAGCTCCATGGCGATGAAGTACTCGCCGTGGATCTCGCCGAGGTCGTAGGTGTGGACGACGTTGTTGTGGGTCAACGTCGCCGCGACCCGGGCCTCGTCGAGGAACATCCGCACGACATCCGGTCGCTCGACGAACTCCTCGCGCAGACGCTTGACGACCAGCTCCTTGGCGAAGCCTTCGATGCCCGTGTACTGGGCCCGATAGACCTCGGCCATGCCGCCGGTGGCGATGTGCTCGACGAGCAGATACTTGTCGCCGAAGGGCGTGGGCTCGATGTTGCTCAAGACGCGGGAAGCTTATCGATCCTCCGAACCCACTACAAGTGTGCGATCCTGCCCGCGAGGGCCGGCTTTGCGGCCCGAAGCCATGGTGGCGCCCGCCGTCCGAGCAACGACGACCTGCGGGTCCGGCGAATTGATAGATTTTCGCTGCGACTCGGAGATAGCCCCCATGATGATCAGCTCCCCCAAGCATTGGTTGCGTAGTTTGTTCGACCCGATCCCCATTCACGCCGCGTTCGGTGTGCTGCTCGCGCTTGGTTGCGCGGACAAGCAGGCGGTGACCGAAGAGGAGGGCAACGAAGCGACCGGCGACGAGACCTCGGACTCGAGCAACAACGGTGAAGCCGAAGCGCCCAGCGAGGGTGACGGCGACGGCGACGATGACGGCCAGGAGTTCGTACAGCTGCCCGACGGCGGCGCCGTGAACACGTGTGATCCGGCCGGGCAAGACTGCCCCGAAGGCGAGAAGTGCACGGGCTACGTGGTCGAGAGCGGCTCCTGCTGCGTCGACGCCAACAAGTGCGTGTCGGTGATCGGCAACGGTCAGCTCGGCGATCCGTGCATGCGCAGCGCCGACAATGACGACTGTGACGTCGGCCTGTTTTGCATGACCAAGACCTCCGGCTCGACCGGCGACGGCGTGTGCTTGGCCTTCTGCGACGTCGGCCTGCAGGACTGCGGCGAGGACGGCCTGCCCGACGCGGACTGCATCGCGTTCAACGACGGCACGCTGCCGCTTTGCCAGGACAGCTGTGATCCGCTCACGCAGGACTGCGGCACGACGATGGGCTGCTACGGCGTCGGCGAGCAGGGCTTCGTGTGCTCGATGCCGGGCTACGAAGACGGGCTCGGGAACGACGGCGACATGTGTTACACGGTCCAGAGCTGCAAGCCTGGGCTCGGCTGCACGGCTACCGACGTGCTCGACGGCTGCAACGCCGCGCGCTGCTGCACGCCCTATTGCGATCTCTCGGAGCCCGATCCGTGCACGGCCCCCGAACAATGCGTGCCGTACTTCGAGGAGGGCACGGCGCCGCCCAACTACGAGACCGTCGGACTCTGCGCGATCCCGGCGTGATTGCGATCGTCGACGCGCGTGGGCGCGTGCGCCATGCTGTGCCCGTGCGAGCTTGGCTGCCGACGGCGGTGCTCTGCGTGCTCGGGTGTCTGCTCGGCTGTCGAAGCGAGCCGACACCCGAGCCGGCACCCACGCAAGATG
>DATLLB010000579.1:0-11828 GCA_035538075.1 Enhygromyxa sp. | reverse complement strand
GGGTGGGGTTCATCTCCTCGTCGAGCGAGCCGTCGAGCGCGAGATCGTCGTCGACCTCGAGATCGGCGAGCGCCTCGAGGTTGCTGGACGAGGACGCCGGCAATGGCACGCCGGTGTCGGGCGTGACGTCGTTCGGGATCTCGTGCGGGATCTCGGTCGGCCGGGCCGACTCGGCGATCGCGGTCGGGGGCTCGTCTTCCTGGTCGAGATCGTCGAGGCCCTCGACTTCGTCGAGCTCCTCGATCTCCTCGATCTCCTCGAGCTCGAAGGTCGGATCGGGCGGTGGGGCGTCGAGCGGCGCAGGCTCGACCGCGTCCATCGCCGGCATCGCATGCTCGGTCTCGTCGTCGTCGCTCAGCGGCGGCAGCGACTCGTCGTCGTCGTCGTCGAGCACGCGCTGGAACACGCCGGACTCGGCCGGGTCGGCCACCAACGCGGCGGCGCGCAGCGACTCGTCGAGCGCAGGATCGTCGGCCAGCTCGAGGTCCTCCTCGAAGGTCTCGTCCGGGGTGTCACGCTCGGCCGCGACCAGCTGCGAGTCGACCTCGCGGTGGGCCGACTGCAGCGGGATCTCGGGCTCGTCATCGCCGTCGCCGAAGTCGTCGTCGTCATCGACACCCGCGACCGTGGCCGGCCGGCTCGGGTCGGGCGCCTTGGGCAGCTCGCCCGGCAGCGGCGTGTCCTCGTAGGTCGTGACCGTCAGCCGCGGCGTGTAGCCGGGCTGCAGCGCGCGGTCGGGCTTGCTGCGGCCGTCCTCGGGTTTGCTCGGGCGCTCGCGTGGCTGCCTGCGGCTCTTGGCGAGCTTGGCCACGCCGGCCTGGATCGCCGCGTAGAGCAGCAGCGCGGCCGAAGGCACGGGCGGATCGGCGGGCAGCTCGAGCAGCTCGGCGATGTTGCTGCTGCCGTCGAGGCTGACCAGGAAGAACTGCTCCTCGGGCGTGACGTCGACGCGCAGGCCACTCTGGGGATCGATGACCGGGAAGCGGTCGGCGTAGGGCTCGAGGGCCGTGCGAGCGCGCGACTCCTCGGCGGTCTCGAGCAGCGCGGTCAGGATCAGCCCCTGCGCGTCGGTGTTGAAGCGCAGGCCGAAGTCGTCGCCCTTGATGTCGGGCTTGTACTGGTAGCGGCCGTCGTCCCAGCTGAAGATGTCGAACAGCTTGTGGCGCAGCTGGGCTTCCAAGCCGTAGCGAAGGTTGCCCTCGCTGAGGATGCCCATCTCGATCAGCAGCTCGCCCTGCTTCTTGCCGGTGCGCCGGATCGACTCGAGGGTCTGATCGCACTGCGCCTGGGTGATCAGCCCCTCGCGCGCGAGGATCTGCCCGAGACACTCGGTGGTGACGTTGGAGCGGACCGAGACCGGCTCCCCGCGATCGAAGAACACGACCTTCTTGGTCTTGCCGTTGAGCAGGTAGAGGCTCCCGGTGCTCTTGGTCCGCGCGAGCTGACGGACGAGCTTGGGAAACGGGCTCCGGCGCAGCGTGCCCTTGAGGGGAAAGCCGAGGCTGTTGTCAGTGGTCTCCGACATGAGCGTGGTCGCAAGGGAGGTGGCGATCGAAGGCGGCTCGGACGACCGCGCGCTGATGCTCGAGCGTGGCGACCAGCGCGTCGCGATCTGCGAGGCCCATCCTACGCGCTAGCGCGGTCAGGCGGGGAGAATTCAAGGTCAGGCGGTCGCTCTCGCCCCACCCGCTGGCTCGCGTCATCCGCAGCCGATTGAGCAGCAGCCGCTCGAACTGGTATGCGGCCTCGAGCTCGGTCCGCTCGGCTGCGCCCAGCACATCGAGCTCGCGCAGACGCTCGAGCGCGGTGGGGATGTCGCGCGCGCGCACGTCGTGTTGCAGCTGCAGCGCGGCGACCAGCAGCTCGAGCTCGAGGGTGCCACCGACTCCGGTCTTGACGTCCCATTGCTCGCGGGTTTCCCGCGCGAGCTCCTGCTCGATGCGCTGCTTGAGCGCGCGGGTGTCCTGGGCGATCTGCTGGGGATCGGTGGGCGCCCAGACCGAGCTCGGGATCACTTCATCGACCACCGTGGCCGACAGCGAGCCGGGCAGGCCGGACGGATCAGCTTCGCAATCGCGACCGAAGTGGACCTCCGCGACGGCGCGCAGACGAATGAGAGCGAGCCGCTCCCAGACCTCGAGCGGGCGCGAGTGGTAGCTGCGAAAGCCGGCCAGCGAGGAGACCAACAGACCCTGACGACCCGAGGGACGCAGGCGCATGTCGACCTCGTAGAGGCGCAGGCCGTGCGCCCGATCTTCGAGGCGCGCGAGCAGGCGACGGCTGACGCGTTGGGCGTGGTCGAGCGCCTCGGTGCTCTCGACCCCGGCGGCCGGCTCGAACACGAACATCAGATCGAGGTCCGAGCCGTAGTCCATCGCCTGCATGCCGAACTTGCCGAGCGAGAGCACCGCGAGCGAGAAGCCGGGCGCCTGCGCGTGCTCGCGGGCGATGTCGATGAGCAGCTCGCGAACCACGAGGTCGGCCAGGTCGGAGAGGCTGCGGCCGATCGCGAGCGGGTCGGGGCGGCGACCGAGATCGTAGAGGCCGATGCGGACCAGCTCGCGGTGCTTGAACATCAACAGGCGCTCGTCGAGCTCCCGCCCCAGTGGCGTGTTCGGGCTCTGAACCCCTTGGGAGTCCTGCCCGAGTGGCGACCCATCGGGTCGCAGGAGGGCCGGGGGGCCCCCCGGAATGCGAAGCATTTTTGGGGGGGTGTTCCGGCTCTGAGCCGGAACCCCTAGGGAGAACCGATCGCGCAATTCTTCGGCGTGCGGCAGCTCGCCGGCTTGCGCCTCGAGCAGCAAAGCGAGCCCGCCATCGCCGACGCTGCTGGGTTGATCGGCGAAGCCGATCAGCCCGCGACTGAGCGGCTCGCTGGTGCCGAACAGATCGGCGACCTGACGCACGACCTGCTCGTGCTCGGGCTCGGCCATCAAGCGCCAGACGGCCAGGTAAGCGGGGCGTGTGGCCGTGAACTCGACCAGCCGGCGCACGGCCTCGGTCGGGTTGGCGCTGTCGAGGCACGCGAGCAGCAGCCGCTGTGCGCCACGCAAGGCCGCGCCCGAGGAGGCGAGCGGGCCGTGCTCGCGCGAGAGCAGGTGATCGAGCATCGCGGCGACCTCTTCGGCGGCTTCGGGCCAGAGGCCGAGCATCGCCAGCGCGTCGAGTCGCGAGCGCGGCGACGAGCCCGGATCGAGGATCACCGCCTGTGCGATCTCGCGATCGGCCGCCTGCGATCCGGCCAGCTCCGACTCGCCGGTCAAGGTCACGGTGATCGCCTGCACTTGCCCGCGCAGCTCGGCCAGCGCCGAGTCGAAGCTCGCGAGCGTCGCGGGCGGAGTGGGCTCGCGCTCGCCGAGCCGTCGCTCCTCGCCGATCAGCCAAGTTGGCGGCGCTGCGATCGCGAGGCGCCGGGCGAGCAGCTCGCGATCGGCCTCGCTGCTGGGCACGCGGTGGGTCTGCTGACCCTCGGCCAGCTGCACGCGATGCTCGATGCGCCGCAGCGTGCGATAGGCTCGCGCCAAAATCTCGTGCTCGCGATCGCTGACGAACCCGGCCGCCGCCAGGCGATCGAGCGTGCCGAGGGTCGAGCGCGAGCGCACGCTCGGATGGCGACCGCCGTTGAGCAGCTGCAGGCCCTGCACGAAGAACTCGATCTCGCGGATGCCTCCGCCGTCGTGCTTGAGATCCAAAGCGGCGCCGCCGAGCGTGCGGTGGGCCTGCGCGCGCGAGCGCTTCATCATCGTCGCGATGTCCTCGAACACGCTGGGCCCGAGGCTGCGCGGCCACACGAACGGCTCGATGCGGCGCAGGACCTCGGCGCCGAGCGAGCGGTTGCCCGCGACCGGATGCGCGCGCAGCCAAGCCTGCCGCTCCCACCCGCGACCGTGACGCTCGTAGTAGCGCTCGAGCGCCGAGACCGAGATCGACAGCGGCCCGCGCGAGCCAAACGGACGCAAGCGCAGGTCGACGTGGAACAGCGGCCGCCACACGCCGTTGCCCTCGAGCAGCCGCAGCACGCGGCGCAGCTGCTCGTGCAGGCGCGTGCGCAAGCGGTGGGCCTGGTTCTCGTCCGCCGCCTCGGTGACCTCGTCGGCGTGCACGAACACCAGATCGATGTCGCTGAGGAAGTTGAGCTCGCGCCCGCCGAGCTTGCCCATGCCGAACACGCCGACCTGCTCGGGTAGCTTGGCATCGACCGAGCGCATGGCCGCGTCGATGCACGCGCCGGCCAGCTCCGAGAGCGCGGCGCCGACCTCCTCGAGCGGCGCGTGCTCGAGCTCGCGTCGGGCCAGATGAAGGTAGGCGCGCGTGCGGACGCGAGCGAGGCCCTCGGCGGCCCCGTGTCGCGCGATCGCTTGCTCGAGCTGCGTCGCGAAGCTGGGCTCGGGCGCGGGCGTGTCGGCGAGCACCTCCGCGACGGTCTCGCGCGTCAGCAGCCGCATCAGTCGCGCGGGGTAGCTGCCCTGGTGGAGCAGCTCGATCATCGCCGCAGGCGCGGGCTCGGCCAGCAGCGGGCCTGGCAGCGAGAGCGCCCGCTGGATCGCGCCGCTCGGATCGGGCCCGGCGAGCACTCGCTCGAACATGACGCGCCAGCGTTCGTCGAGCTCGGCGACCCAGCTCGCGCGGCTGCTGGGCTCGAGCCCATGCAGGCGCTCGAGCATCGCCGCGGGATCGAGTGGGGTCGGCACCGGCCGAGCATAGGGCGATCCCACGCGCGCCGCTCGCGAGTCGGCTTGACAGTTTGGCGCGGGCGCGTTGACCTGCTCGCATGTCGATCCGCCCCTCCCTCGGCGCGCTCGCGCTGGCAGTCATGCTCGCGAGCTGTCGGCGCCCGGAGACCAGCTCCGCGATCGCCCAACCAGTCGGCGAGGCCACGGTCGAGAGCGACGCATCCAAGCCGGTCGTCGCGGACGAACAGACCCAGCGCTGGGTGATCGACGGCACCACGCTGGCCGCCGATCCGAGCCTGCCGATCCCGCTCGATCGGGCGCTGCGCGAGCACGGTCGCGCGAGCGAAGAGGTGCAGGATCGCATCCTCCACGATCTCAACGGCGATGGTCAGCTCGACGCCGTGGTCCTGCTCCCGGCGCCGACCGTCGCGGGCGCCTACGATCATCTGGTGCTGCTCAGCGACGGCACCTCGGTGCGGGTGCTGGCGATCAACGAGCTGGTCCCAGGTGCGAGCTTCAGCGCGGCCGTGGTCCCGCTCGTGGATGGCCCGACGCTCGTCGCCGTCGCGCCGCGGCTCGGCGGCTGCGAGCGCGGGCCCGAGTGGACCTTCCTGCGGCCGACTGGCGCGCTGCTGGAGCCGGTCGGCAGCGTGCGGGTCGAGGACTACGATTGTGCGGTCGCGGACGCGAGCGTGGACTTCGAGCGCGGCGCTGACGGGCGCGTGTCCGCGGTGGTGGTCCGGCACGGCGAGGCCGTGAAGCGCTACCGCTGGGACGGCACCGTCGGCAGCTTCGTCGCGGCTGATTGAGGGCTCGCGCGGCCGTAGATTGCGTGGGCTGGTGCGCCGAACCAGCACGCCCGCACCCGCGCAGAGGCACGCGTTGCTCCGGGTGTCCCATCGAGATTCGGGCGGTTTGCCCCTTGGACCATTTCGTGCAGAGCGTCCTCTCGGCGCGCGAGCAATTGCCCGCCGAAAGGAGCTTTTGCGTGACAATCCATTTGTTTAAAGACCGCGGCACGCCGGTGGATCAGCAGCGATTCACCTGGCGTGATCTGGTGCGAACACCTTACAGCAAATTGAACGACGACGCGATGACGCGCGTGCGCGTGATCTTGATGAACGGCATCGAATCGGAGGCCGTGCGTTTCTCCCATGTCGTCGGTCGCATGACTCGCGACTTGCAGCACGAGCTGGCGCGAATTCGGCGAATCGAGCATCACCAGCAAACCATGATCAATTGGCTGAATCCAGCCGACCAGAGCCCGCTGGAGACGACCATCGGGTTCGAGCAGGTGGCCGTCGAGGTCACCGCCGCGGTCGCGCTGGCCGAGCCCGATCCCTATCAGGCCGCGACCTATCGCTTCGGCCTGCTCGAGGACTTCGATCATTTGTATCGCTATTCAGCGCTGATGGATCGCATCGAGGGCCGCGACGCCAACAATCTGATCCAGTCGTACACCGACATCATCCCGGGCCGCCCGACCTCGCTCGAGCATCGCCACCCGCTCGATGATCTGCGCGCGCACTACGACAAGGACTGCGCGGCGTTCATCACCAAGCTGCACGCGATGACGATCCTGTCGGCGGAATTTCAGACCCACGACTATTACATGAACATCGGGCCGACCTTCGCCGACCCGATCGCCCGGCTGCTCTACGCCGAGATCGCGTCGATCGAGGAGCAGCACGTGACCCAGTACGAGTCGCTCGCCGATCCGAACGAGACCTGGCTGGAGAAGTGGCTGCTGCACGAAGCCAACGAGGTCTACAACTACTGGAGCTGCGTCGAGAGCGAGACCAATCCGGAGATCAAGGCGATCTGGGAGCGCTTCCTCGACTACGAGCTCGGTCAGCTGCAGCACGTCGCGGAGCTGTTCGCCCGCCACGAGCGGCGCGATCCGGCGGAGATCATTCCGGTCCGCTTGCCGCAGGCGATCCGCTACGTGTCGCACCGCGACTACGTCAAACGCGTGCTCCGCAACGAGCAGGAGCTGAGCGCCCGCGGGCCGCTGTTCGTGCCGCGCGAGCAGGAGTTCGCGCGCACCAAGCTGTACCGCGAGCAGCTCAATTCCGAGGGCTCGCCTTCGGACGCGATCGCGGCCGACTACCGCTGGCAGCCGGGCACCGAGCTGGCCGGGGTCCCGGCTGGGCAGGTCGAGCTGCCGCAGACGCTCGCCGACGAGGACGAGAAGATTCGGAGGATCTCATGAAGAACAAGTCGATCACGGACAACAAGACCGGCATCGAGAACCGCCCGGCGCAGGCGGCCGCGATGGCTGCTGCGGTGGCCGAGTTCCCGCCGACCAGCACCGGCAGCAAGTTCGCTGCGGAGGCGATCCGCATCGACTACGCGCGCAACGTCCCGGCCCCGTACGTGGGGCTCGGCACCATACCCGGTGAGCCGTCGCTGCTGTTCGACAAGCTCGGCGAGCGGCTGGCGTTCGAGCGCACGGGCGTGCGGCTCTACCAGAAGCTGATCTCGAAGCTCGAGGCGTTCGGCGAGTACGACGGCGGACCGACCCGCGACGAGCTGCTCACGCTGCTCAACGAGGAGCACTGCCATGTGGCGCTGCTGAAGGACGCGATCGAGCAGCTCGACGGCGATCCGACCGCAGTGACGCCGGCCGCCGACGTGGCCGGCAACATCGCTCACGGGGTCATCCAGGTGCTCTCGGATGCCCGCACGACGGTGGTGCAGAGCCTCGAGGCGATGCTGGTCGCGGAGCTGGCCGACAACGCCGGCTGGAACGTGTTGGTCGAGATCGTCCGCGACGCCGGACATGAGAATCTCGCCAAGGCCTTCGAGCAAGCCGAGCAGACCGAGGCGCAGCACCGCGTCAAGGTCGAAGGTTGGCTGGCGGCCTCGCGCAAGTAGGCGGTCAGGGCTCGCGCCCTGCTTCGCGCAGGGCGGCGAGCAGATCGGGCAAGTGCGGGTCGCTGCTCGGCAGCGGCCCGTCTTCACGCAAGCGCTCGAGCTGCTCGGCGGCACGCTCGAGCGCGCGCGTGTGCAGAGCGGCGGCCTCGGCCCGCAGCTCGGCGGGCGCAGCGGCGAGCAGACCTTCAGCGAAGCGCACGGCCACGTGCTGCTCGTGGATGGTCCGCGCTGCGACTGCGATCGCGCGGACCGTGGGATCGGGCTGGCCCGGATCGAGGTGAGCGACGCACACGCCCCACTGCGCCTCGCGACAACCAGCCGCGCGCGGGCCTTCGGCCTCGAGCTCGCGGCACAGCTCGCTGGCCCGCTCGAGGCACGCGAGCACATGCTCGCCAGCGATGTCCTCGGGGATCGCGATCGCGTCGAGCATGATCGGGCCGATCAGCAGCGGCTCGTCGCTGGCGAGGTATGGCGCGAGCGGCTCGTCGCCCATCGCGAGCGCGAGCTCGCCGGCTTCGACCAGCAGCGTCCAGTCGCTCGCGCGCACGAAGTCGGCGGCGTAGCGCTCGGCGATGCTGGTCCGCAGCGCGAACGCGGTGCCCTCCTGACGCTCGATCGTGGCGCGCAGCTCGATCGGCTGGGCCCCGGGTCCGATCTCGCGGGGGGCGATCAACACCCACGGACCGGCGAAGCTGACCTGCAGCGCGGGGCCGATCCAGGTGCCCCAGTAGGGTCGCTCGGGCCCGTGCGCGACGATCGGCGCGGGCTCGCGGGTGATCGTCTCGCTCGCGTCGGGCGTGCACGCGAGCAACAAGCAGAGCGCAGGGCCGAGCGAGCGCACCGAGTCAACAGCTCGCGCCCGACTCGACGCCGGGGTGAGGGAAGGCGTCGCCGTCGTCCTCGCCATCGCGCGGAGCCAGACAACGGAAATCTTTCTCGATCAGCAGCGAGAGCTGGCCATGCGCGAGCGCCTGCTCGGCCGCGATGCCGACCTCGTCGCCGTCGGCCCAGGCGTTGGCCTGCTCGCGCGGGAGGGTGATCTCGATGCGATTGCCAGCAAAGCTTGCGACGGGGGCGGGCGTGTCGGCGCTGCGCAGCTCGTAGTGCAGCTCGGTGGCGCCGAAGTGAATGGTCTCGACCACGCTGCCGATCTCGCGTAGCTGACGGACCTCGCCACGGGTCAATCGGAGCCTCAGGGAGTCACCGCGAATGCGCAGCTTCACGGGCCGAAGTTATCACGTGCGTGTTATACGTGCTCGATGCTGCGCTCCCTGCTCGTCTGCGTCGATCTCTCGCCAAGCTCGGACCGTGTGGTGGCTCGGGCGGCGGCGCTACCGTTGGGCAAGAACGCGAAGATCACCCTGCTGCACGTGGTCCCCAAGCTGATCCCGTCGAATGCGAGGAAGCGGGCCGAGGCGGACGCCCGTCGAGCGCTCGAGCTGCACGCGAAGGTGCTCGCGCGCGCGGCTACGGGGGGCGTCGTGATCAGGCAGGTCGTGAAGGCCGGCTCGGCTGCAGGCCAGATCGCCACGCTCGCACGATCGAGCAAGGCCGAATTGGTGGTGGTCGGACGCGGGGGCGGCCGGGTTCGTGATGTGTTCCTCGGCTCGACCGCCGAGCGGGTCATCCGCCAGGGCCAGCTTCCGGTCCTGGTCGTCCGCCTCGCCGCGCGTGGCGCTTATGCTCGGCCGGCGATGGCGCTGGCGCTCGACGAAGCGGCGGACGAAGTCATCGAGACGATGCTGAAGGTGATCGAGCCGCCGCGGCTCGAGGTGACGCTGATCCACGCCTATCGGGTGCCGTTCGAGGCGACCGTCTACCCGAGCCTGTCGAGCGTGGACGCCGAAGAGTGGCGCACCCACGAGCAGCGCAAGGCTCGGCAAGAGCTCGCCAAGCTGTTGAACTCGACGCTCGAGCGGTCCGGCATCGCCCAGCACGACGCGCCGATCTGGAAGCTGCAGGTGCGACTCGGCTCGCCGCGGACCGTGATCCCGCGCGCGGTCGAGCAGGCGCGCGCCGATCTGCTGGTGCTCGGGACTCACGGTCACGCCGGGCTCGCGCATGCGTTCCTCGGCACGGTCGCGGGCGACTTGCTGCGCGAGGTTGCCTGCGATGCGCTGGTGGTGCCGCCCCGGCACGAGACTTCCGAGCCAAGCTGAGATCGAGACGAGGCCCACGTGGAAGGCGGACTGCTCGCGCATCTCGTCACGGCTCTGGGCGCGGCGCTGGTCGGGGCTGCGCTCGCGCTGCGCCTGCGCCAGCCGCTGATCCTCGGCTACATCCTGGCGGGCGTGGCGATCGGGCCGTTCACGCCCGGAATCATCGGAGACGTCGACGCGATCGCGGCGCTGGCCGAGATCGGGGTGATCTTCTTGATGTTCGTGATCGGCGTGCAGCTCTCGCTGCGCGAGCTGATCCGAGCCGGTCGTATCGCGCTGATCGGCGGACTCCTGCAGGTCTGCGCGATGATCGGGATCGGCTACCTGGTCGGGCGCGCGCTCGGCTGGGGCAGCGTCGAGTCGTATGCGTTCGGGGCGGTGATCTCGAACTCGTCGAGCACGGTGCTCGGCAAGATCATGTCCGAGCGCGGCGAGCTCGACAGCAACCACGCGCAGCTCGGGCTCGCGTGGTCGTCGGTGCAGGACATCTCGACCGTGGCTCTGGTCGCGGTGCTGGCCGTGCTCTCGCCCGTGCAGACCTCGGTGGGGCTGCTGCTGGGCAAGGCCGCGCTGTTCTTCTTCGTGTTGGTGCCGCTCTCGTTTTGGGTGCTGCCCAAGCTGCTGCGCAAGGTGACCGCGCTCGGTAGCCGCGAGTTCTTTGCGCTCGCGGTCATCACGGTCGCGCTGGCGATGGCCGGTGGCGCCGCGCTGTTGGGCGTCTCGCTCGCGCTCGGGGCGTTCCTGACCGGCATCATCGTCGGCGAGACCGACCTCGCGCATCGCATCCTCGGCGACACGATCCCGCTGCGCGACGTGTTCTCGGGCATCTTCTTCGTCTCGATCGGGATGCTGCTCGATCCGGCGGTGCTGGTGCACGCGTGGCCGCTGGTGCTGCTGACGGTCGCGCTGATCATCGTGGTCAAGGGCACGTTGACGGCCGTGATCGCGCGCTGGCTGGGCTGCTCGACCCGCATCGCCGTGCTGCTCGGCGCGGGCTTGGCCCAGTCGGCCGAGTTCTCGTTCTTGCTCGCGCGGCTGGGGCTCGAGCTGGGGACGCTGCCGATGCCGATCTTCAATTTGTTGTTGAGCGCCACGGTCGTCACGATCCTGCTCTCGCCGATCGTGAACGAGGTGAGCCCGAGGTTGCTGCGCTGGGTGCAGCGACGCCGCAGCACGCCGCTCGACACCGACGCGGTGGCGGTGCCGAGCGTCGAGCAGCACGCGATCGTGTGCGGCTACGGGCGCGTGGGCAGCATCGTGTGCACGCTGCTCGAGCAGCAGCAGCGGCCATTCGTGGTCATCGAGGAGGACCTGCGGATCGTCGAGTCGCTGCGGGCGCGCGGGGTGACGGCGCTGTTCGGCGACGCTGGGCTGGTCGAGGTGCTCGACCGCGCTCAGCTCCGCAGCGCGCGGCTGCTGGTGCTCTGCATCCCCGAGCGCATGGCCGTTCGTCGAGCGCTCGAGCATGCGCGCGCGGTCAGCAAGGCGGCGACCGTGCTCGCGCGCACGCACAGCCTCGCCGACCGCCGGATCTTGCAGCAGCACGGCGCCGACGAGGCGGTGGTCGGTGAGCTCGAGCTGGCGCTGGAGCTGGGTCGACGCGCGCTCGATCGCTTCGGCGTCGAGACCGAGGCGATCGAGCAGTCGATCGAGGAGCTTCGTCGGACGCTCACGTGATGCGCATGAAGACCGCGGCGGCGATCGTGTTGGCGGGCGGCGGCTCGCGTCGGATGGGCCGCGACAAGGCCTGGCTCGAGCTCGACGGCCGGCCGTTGCTCGCCCACGTGATCGAATTGCTGGCGCGGCGCTGCTCGCCGATCGTGGTGTCGTGTCGGCCTGGGCAGGTGCTGCCGGAGCTGCGCGTGGCGGAGCTGCGCAGCGGGGCGGTGTGGCGCGTGGACGATCCCTCGCCCGACGCGGGCCCGCTGGTCGGCCTGCACGCTGCGCTCGCGCGGCTCGACGCGGCTGGGATCGAGGCGGCTTACCTGAGCGGCTGCGATGCGGCGGCGCTGAGCGAGCGTCACGTGGAGTTCATGCTCGAGCGGCTGCGAGCCGAGCCCGCTGCGATCGCGGCGGTGCCAATCGAGAGCGACGGCCGCCGTCATCCGCTCGCGGCGGC
>DATLLB010000578.1:0-2330 GCA_035538075.1 Enhygromyxa sp. | reverse complement strand
AGCATCGCCTCGATGCCGAGCGAGCCGGGCTGCACGGGATCCTGGAAGAAGTGGGCCTTGAAGAACCACTCGTCGGGATCGACGTCCTTCTCGGCGCGCGCAAAGCCGAGGCCTGCGCGGCCGCCTGCCGGATCGAACGCGGTCACGCGATCGAGCATCAGCAGCATCGGTCGCGCCATGCGGGCGCGCGCGGGCGTGGAGCGGCCGCCATCGAGCGTCCACGTCTGCGCCGACGGGGCCTCGAACAACGCACGCTGCTCGGGGGTCGTCGGGAGCCCGGCTTGGTTCTCGAACGCAGCCGCGGGGAAGAAGCCGAAGACCGTGTCGAGCGTGTAGATCAGCGCGTCGTCGGTGCGGCACTCGACCGTGAAGCCGACGATGATCATCGACGCGGTCTTGCTCAGCCGCGTGTTGACGACCTTGGTACGCAAGGTCCCGGCGTGCTCGGGCAGCTCGGCGTGGATCGTGCCGGTGCCGTCGAGGTTGCGAAACATCAACGATTGCTCGGACGCGAGCGCGCAGCCCATGTAGCTGGCCAGCCACCCGCACGGCTGCAACGCCGCCTCGAGCAGCACCGCGAACGGCACCACGCGCGCGCCGTTCTCGGCGAAGTACCAAGCGTCGGGCGGAATGTCGTACTCGACCTCCACGCTCATGCCTGGTCGCATCGCGCCAATCTGTCCGTCGACTCGAACCGCGCGAGAGATGAAGTGATAGGGCGGATTGGGCAGTCGGGCGACTGGCTCGGCGCTGTCGAAGCGCGCGTAGATGGGCCCGAACGCGGTCGTCGGGCGGCCCTGGGCGCAGGCCAGCATCGACGGGAAGTCGAACGCGAAGTTGTCGGCGTGCGCGACCGGGACGGTCTCGCCGGAGTACTCGTCGAGCAGCGGATGGCCCTCCTCGAGCGGCCACGCGGGGACCAGGCGCAGGCCCACGCGCCGCGCATGAAAAGCCTTGAGCCCGTCGACGGTGCACAGCAAGTCGGCGTAGAGCGTGGGACACGGACCTGCGCTCACCTCCTCGACGAACACCTCGTAGCGCAGCAGCTTCGATCGCGGCGTCACCTGCCCGCGGCAGCTCAACGCGAACGGCTCGTCCTGCACGGGCTCAAAGCGCCAGCCATCGCGCGCGACGCTGTAGCCGAGCGCGGCCAGATAGAACGCCATCGCCTGCAGGCAGCCCTCGAACATCAAGGTGCCGGGCATGCACGGGTCGTTGTGAAAGTGGCCCTCGAAGAACCAGTGGTCGGGCTCGATCGCGCAGCTGGCCGCCAGATAACCGCGCTCCCACGGACCGCCCCGGACCTCGAAGCGATCGATGCGATCGAAGAACAGCATGCGCCCGCCGGTGATCCGCGGCGTGCGAGTGTGGGCCTGGGCTGCCCGCCAGGCCGGACCAAAGCAATCCCACGGGCGCCCGGCCGCGAATGCAGCGACTTGCTCGGGCGTGAACGCGGCACGATCACAGCGCAGCGCCGGCGGGTCGAGGCGCGGGTTTTCTACGATTGTCTGATCTTCCGGGCGCCACAGGCAGCCGTCGGAGGCGGCCAGCTCGGCGTCGGTGAAGAAGCCGGCTTGGCCCTTGCGCACGGACAGGCGCAGCTCGCCGCCGATGTGGCAGTCGTAGTGAAAGAACATCAGACGAATGCCGCCCTGCTTGGCGTGTCCGTCGAGGTGAATGTCGTAGCAGAGCGTCTCGCCGATCTCGGGCAGGCCGCCGTGATAGGTGAGCGTGCAGCCGAGCAGGCGATAGACGCGTTCGCTCTTGTTCTCGGCGTCGACGCCGAGATAGCTGATCAGCAGGAGATCGGCCTGGCCGGACTCGATCATGATCCCGGCGGGCATCCGCGCGTCGTGCAGGTACCACGCGTCTTCGCGGACGTCGGTCTCGGTCCAGATGGTGCCGAGCTTCATCGACATCGGCTCGGCGGCGAGGCCAGTCACGCGATCGGCGAGCAGCAGCGGCGGCTCGGGCATGCGGACCTGACGGAGGTGGCCGTCTTGCTGGGCGAATTGGGGGCCGAAGAGGGTGGAGATCTTGCCGCTGGCGTGGATCTCCAATTGTGCGCGGTCGAACGTGGGGCCGCTCGGGGTCGATGGACTGTTTTTTTGTGCCGGAGCGGGTGCGGGCTCGCGCACGATCGGAGCTGGGCGTGCGACCGTCGGTGGACTCGCCACAATCGGCGGAGTCGTGACAATCGACGGAGTCGATACAATCGGCGGAGCCGCGATTGCCCGTGCTTGGACCGGTCGCCCGTGCGCGGCGGCGGCCAGCGTTCGCATGGTCTGCTCGCGCAGCGCCAAGAACTGCTGATGCAGGGCCGTCTGCTG
>DATLLB010000577.1:0-4219 GCA_035538075.1 Enhygromyxa sp. | reverse complement strand
CCATCCAGCGCAGATAGGCCTGCAGCTCGGACAGCTCGCGCTGCTCGATCAGCTTGGCCGCAGCCGCGAGGAATTTCGGCGTGCGGAGGTTGAGCTCCTTGGTCTGCGGGAGCCCGGCCCCGTCGAAGTACGCGGCCCAATCGACGCCCTTGGCCTGCTTCTTCAGGCCCGCAAACCCATCCTTGTGATAGTTGCCCTGATCGTCGCGCAGCTCGACCGGCGTCAGCGAGGCCTCGGCCAGCGCGGTCTCGATCTCGAGCACGATCTTGGCCTGCGCGGCCGCGTCGGTCTCGCTCGCGCCTGCGAGCGTCAGCATCTTCGCGACGTGCTGCTCGTACGCTCGCAGCAGCGCGCGTCCGGCCTCGCCCTCGGGGCCTTCGGGCGGCAGATACATCGCGCGCGCCGGCAATCCGAGCCCGGCTTGCGAGAGGATCGCCATGTTGCGATCGGGCGCGTGCATGTAGTCGCCGAACACCGAGATCGCGAAGAACGGCCGCGCCGGCAGCACGTCCAGCGGATCGGCGCGCCCCCAGAGGGTCGCGTGCAGCTCACCGAGCGCGCGCATCAGCTCGCGCTTGTCTCGGAGGCCGTCGATCTTCGCTAGGATCTCGCGCAGCGGCGTGACGCCGGCCGCGTCGCGGGCGGCCGTGTCCATGCAGGCGCTGTAGTAGTCGCCGAGCTTCTGCGTGCGTGGATCGGCGCCGCCGGCCTTGGCCGCAGCCGCAGCCTGCTCGAGCAGCTCGCGGAGCACCGCTTCGTTGCGCTCGACCAGCGGATGGATGCGGCCGTAGAACGCCTGATCGGCCGGACGCGGGTGAGCGTCGAGCCAGCCGCCGCACGCGTATTGATAGAAGTCGACGCAGGGATCGGCGCTCGCGTCCATCGACGCGACCAGCCCCGCCACGCCCACGCTCGGCACCTCGACCGGCGTCTGCGACTCGCTCCCCGGGCTCTGCTCGGGCGTCACGACCTCGCCCGCGCGCTCGCAACTCGCGAGCGCGAGCAAAACCACGAACGCCCGCCCGCGACCCCGCATCACCAGATCTCGCAGCGATCGACCGGGTTCATCGGCGTACCCTCGGCACAAGCGAACGCCTGCGAAAATTCCGGCAGGTTCACCAGCGGACCGACCGCCCGAAATTCCCCGGGCGAGTGCGGATCAGTCTCGAGCCGCCGCTCGAGCTCGGGCTCGGCGATGTGCTGACACCAGTTCTGCGCCCACGCGACGAAGAACACCTGCTCGTTGCTCATGCCCTCGGCGACCGCCGGATCGCCGCCGCGCTCGGTCGCCCAGGTCTGATACGCGAAGTAGGCCTCCTTCACGCCGCCGATGTCCGCGATGTTCTCCCCGGCCGTCAGCTCGCCGTTGACCCGCTTGCCGGGCAGCGCCTCGTAGCCGTCATACTGCTTCTCGACGCACGCGACCCGCTCCTCGAACGCGGCCGCGACCGGCTTCTCCCACCACTCGGTCAGGCGCCCGGTCGCGTCGTACTTGCGGCCCTCGTCGTCGAACCCGTGCGTGAGCTCGTGCCCGGCGACCGCCCCGATCCCGCCGAAGTTCATGACCATCGGCTGCTCGGCGTCGAAGAAGGGCGGCTGCAGGATCCCGGCCGGGAACACGATCTCGTTGTTGGTCGGGTTGAAGTAGGCGTTGACCAGCGGGGTCGGCATGAACCACTCGGCCTTGTCGACCGGCTGCCCGATCTTCGCGGCCTCGCGCGCATGATGGGCCGAGCGCTCGGCGAGCACGTTGGCGTAGTGATCGCCCGCGGCGATCTGCACGTCGGCGTAGTCGCGCCAGCTGTCGGGGTAGCCGATCTTGCGCTTCATCGCCGCGATCTTCTGCTTGGCGCGCTCGCGGGTGGTGTCGTCCATCCACGTCAGCTTCGGGAAGCTCGCCTCCATCGCCTTGTTGATGCGCTCGATCATGTCGTTGGCGATGGTCTTGCTGTCGCCTGCGAACGCGACCTCGACGTAGGCCGGACCGATCAGATCGGGCAGCGACCACATCACCGCCTGCGTGCAGCGCTTCCACATCGCCGGCGGCTCGGCCACGCCGGTGACCAGCTGCGCGAGCTCGAAGTTGGCGTCCATCAGCGGTTGATGGAGCTCGTCGGCGCTGGCGTGGATGACCATCCAGCGCAGATAGATCTGCAGGTCGGCGAGCTCGCGGGTCTCGATCAGCTTGGCGGCCTCGGCCAGGAATTTCGGCGTGCGGAGGTTGAGCTCCTTGGTCTGCGGCAGCCCGGCGCCGGCGAAGTAGGCCGCCCAGTCGACCCCCTTCGCCTGCTTCTTGAGGCCCTTGAAGCCGTCCTTGTGGTAGTTGGCCTGATCGTCGCGCAGCTCGACCGGCGTCATCGAAGCCTTGGCCAGCGCGGTCTCGATCTCGAGCACGATCTTGGCGTGGGCCGCCGCCTCTTCGGCGGTGCTCAGGCCGGCGAGCGTCAACATCTTGGCGATGTGCTGCTCGTACTTGGCCAGCAGCGCGCGACCGGAGTCACCCTCGGGGCCCTCGGGCGGCGTGTACATCGAGCTCGCCGGCAGCCCGAGCCCGGCCTGCGAGATGATCGCCATGTTGCGATCGGGCGCGTTCATGTAGTCGGCGTCGACCGTGATGATGAAGAACGGCGGCGCCGCGGGCATGCCCAGCCAACCGATGCGACCCCAGGTGGTCGCGTGCAGCTGGCCGAGGACCTTCATGAAGTCCTTCTTGTTGGTGATCGCGTCGATCAGCCCGGCCGCGTGGGCGACCCCCGCCGTGCCACGCTCGCGCGCGGGCATGTCCATGCAGGCGTTGTAGAAGTCGCCGAGCTTCTGCGTGGCCGCATCGGCGCCGCCGGCCTTCGCGGCCTTGCCCGCGGCCTCGAGCACCTCGCGGAGCACCGCCTCGTTGTTCTCCTGCACGGTGTCGAAGCTGCGACCGTAGCGAGACTTGTCGGCCGGACGCGGGTGCGCGGCCAGCCAGTTGCCGCACGCGTACTGATAGAAGTCGACACAGGGATCCGCGCTCGGATCGATCGACGCGACCAGGCCCTCGACGCCCGTGCTCGGCACCTCGGCCGGCGGCTTGGGCTCGCCTTGCTCGCCGGTCGTGGCGGCGGTGGTGTCGGGGTTGGCGACCTCGCCCTTGCGATCGCAGGCTCCGAGCGGGAGCGCGAGCATGGCGAGCAACGTCGGAAGTGAGCGACGAGGCATTGCGCGCAAACATGCCAGATGGGCCGCGCTCGCGAGAGACACGGCGGCGCGCGTTGGCGTGAGGATTTATACTCCGCGGCGCGTGCTCGAAGCTTTCGACCTGCGCAAGCGCTACGGCGATCGCGTCGCCCTCGACGGCGTGTCGCTGCGGCTCGAGCCCGGCGAGATCGTCGGACTGCTCGGACCCAACGGCGCGGGCAAGAGCACATTCGTCTCGCTCGCCGTCGGTCTGCTCGCGCCCGATCACGGCACGGTGACGCTCGGCGGATCCAGCTCGCCGGACGAACCCGCCGTGCGCCGCCGCATCGGTCTCGCGCCCCAGGCGCTGGCGATCTATCCCGAGCTGACCGGCGAGGAGAACCTCGCCTTCTTCGCCACGCTGCAGGGCTGTCGCGCAGTCGAGCGCGCGCGACGGATCGACTGGGCGCTCGAG
Organism: Enhygromyxa sp.; assembly: GCA_035538075.1. GTDB lineage: Bacteria > Myxococcota_A > Polyangia > Nannocystales > Nannocystaceae > Plesiocystis. The sequence continues at coordinate 591 of DATLLB010000577.1, read as the reverse complement.
TTCGTGGGCCTCGCCGCGCGCCGTCACGATCGCGCGAAGACCTACTCGGGCGGGATGGCACGGCGGCTCAACCTGGCCGCCGCGCTGGTCCACGATCCCGAGCTGCTGCTGCTCGACGAGCCGACCGTCGGCGTCGATCCGCAGTCGCGCAACCACCTGCTCGACAACGTCGAGCGTCTGCGCGAGCTGGGCAAGACCGTGTTGTACACGACGCACTACATGGAAGAGGTGCAGCGCATCTGCGATCGCGTGGCGATCCTCGATCACGGCAAGCTCTTGTGCGTCGATCGGACCGACGCGCTGCTGACCCGCTACGCAGGCAAGCCGCGGCTGTGGGTCGAGTGGGACGGCGCGCGCGAGTGGTTCGAGACCGATGATCCGCTCGCGAAGCTGGCCGAGCTGGCGGCCGCTCGCGGGGGCGCGCCGCGGGGCTTCGGGGTCGAGCATCAGTCCCGCAGCCCTCGTCCGGTCAGCTCCAAAAACACCTGCTCGAGGCTCGGCTGCTCGACCCCGAAGCCCCGCGGCGCGCCCCCGCGAGCGGCCGCCAGCTCGGCCAGCTTCGCGAGCGGATCATCGGTCTCGAACCACTCG
>DATLLB010000576.1:0-10058 GCA_035538075.1 Enhygromyxa sp. | reverse complement strand
CCACCTCGGCGGGGTCGACTCCGGCACTCGGAGGCTCGGGGCGGTTGGACTTGCGGGCCATGCGGAGGGCAGATCCCTGCGACTTCGCCGGAATCTCGGCGATTTGCAGTACGGCTCTTTCATTTCATTCTGAAATGAAATCCGATGCAGGTGCGGTCTACATCGGGGCCGGCAGCAAGTCAATCGGCATTTTCTGCAGTAGGCTGAGCGCGAGCATGGAGGTCCGGGAGCGCGAGACCTACCCGTTTTGGGTTGCGATGGGGGCAGCCTTCGTCGGGACGCTGCTTGGCGGCGGTGCGGTGTGGGTCGGCGTCAATCACCGGCTGCAGGCGCTCGAGCAGCGGCCCGAGCCGGTCGTGGCGGACGTGGAGATCGAGCCGCAACCCGAGCCGCAGATCGACGCCGAGCCGGAGCCGGCGGATGGTCCGGTGGTCGATGCCGAGCCGCTGGATCCGGGCGACAGCGCGCTGGTCCGCGCGGTCGAGCAGACCCGCGACGCGGTCGTGACCCTCTCGGTCGGCGGTCGCGTGCGCGGGGCCGGGGTCGTGTACGACGAGTCCGGCTCGCTGCTCACCAACTATCACGTGATCGAGCCGGTGCTGCGGGCCCAGCAGGTGCTCGGCGACGCCGACACCGGCGTCGAGCTGATCGCTCGATTCGTCGACGGCCGCGAGCGGGCGGTGCGGGTGCTGGCCGCCGATCCCGACGAGGACGTGGCGATCCTGAGCTTGATCCGCGAGCGCGAGCAGGAGCAGTTCGCTGCGGTCGCGCTCGGGCGCTCGGCCGAGCTGCGGCTCGGCGAGCAGGTGTTCGCAATCGGCTCGCCGGTCGGCTTCGAGGGCACGGTCGCGACCGGCATCGTCTCGGCCCTGCAGCGCACCAAGGTGCTGAGCAATCCGCAGCTGGCGCTGATCCAGCTCGACGCCGCCATCAACTTCGGCAACTCCGGCGGCCCGCTGTTCAACCTCGCCGGCGAGCTGGTCGGCATCACCACCGCGCGCTCGAGCCGAGGCGAGGGCATCGGCTTTGCGATCCCGATCGATCGCGTGCGCCTGTTTTTGCGGGCGCTCTACGAGGGCAAGCAGGGCCGCGCGGGCATGATCGGCGTCGAACTCGACGCCGGCGTGGCGATCGCCGATCGCATCGAGCCGCTCGGCTATCACAGCGGCGTCGCGGTCTCCGAGGTCGCCGCCGAGGGCCCGGCCGCGCTGGCGGGCATGCGGGAAGGGGACGTGATCGTCGCGATTCGGGGCCGCCGTCACGACGAGCTCGACGCTTCGCAAAACGGCCGCATCGGGTTCGCGCGGATCGTCGGCGATACGATCCGCGCGTTGATCCCCGGCGAGACGCTCGTGCTCGCGGTCGTGCGCAACGACGCCGTCGTCGATCTCGAGCTCACCGTCACCGCTGCCAGCGACGATCACCAGGCGAGCATCGACGCCGAGAAGCTGCTCGGTCTGCGGCTGGATGCCGGCGAGGACAACACCCGCATTCAGGGCCTGATCCGCGACGCCCCGATCAGCCGGATCCCCGAGGCCGAGCTGTTGCTCGGTGCCAAGATCATCAGCCTGCTGGGCCAGCCGGTCGCCGATCGAGCCCAGCTCGGCGAGCGCTTGGCCTCGCTGCGCGCCTGGTCGGCCAGCGGCGGCCGGCGGAGCATTGCGATTGGCTTCGAATTAGCCGACGGACAGCGCATTGCGGCCAGTAATTATCCGCTCGCGAAGTAACCGTTTTCATGGCAGCAATCTCGCTGATAAACCAGCGATGCCATGAATGAACCGTACCGAACCTTGTGGGCTTGGGCCGGAGCGGCCAACTTTCCGCAGCGCGTGTGGCTTTACGACGTCAAGTGGACCGGCTCGGCGTTCTACATCGGCGACGATGACGAGCACATCACGATCTTGGAGGACACGGATGGCTTCCATCACTCCTTCAACGAGCGGGGCCGCCACGTGACTCGCCGCCAGCACGACGCCACCGATCTCGACGACATCTGCAGTCACATCCGCTTCAACCGGCGCGCCTACTTCAATGGCAGGGACATCATCCGCGCGCTCGAGTACATCCGCGACCACGCCCCGGGCTTCTAGATTGGTCCCAAGTCTCGCAGCCCGCAGTCCGAGCGAAGCGAGCACGAACCACCCCACCACGAGCCCAAGCGAGCGCAGCGAGCGAGCGCGAACCCCAGCGCCCCAGCAAAGGACCCCCCACGGGGGTCACCACGTGTGACCCGTAGTCCGTTAGCCCAGAGCGAGCGAAGCGAGCGGGCGCCCACTACGAGCGCCCGCGGGGGGCCAAGTAGCCGCTAGGTGGCTTCGGCGAGCAGCGAGTTGGCCTCGACCAGCTCGGGGTCCTCCTTCTGCGCCCGACGGGCCCAGAAGATGGCGCGCTTCGGATCCCCCTGGATCAGCGAGATCCGCCCCTGCCGAACGAAGGACATCGCCCGGCTGATCGGGCACTCGCCCTCGAGCAGCGCGATCTGACGCAGCACCTTGGTCGCCAGCTCCCACTGCTCGAGCTGCTCGGCGAGGTCGGCCAGATCGGCGGCGATGTAGCCGTTCTGCTTGTCGTTGGCGAACGCGTTCTGCAGCATCTGCAGCTGCGTGTCGCGGTCGCCACGGGCCTCGGCGAGCCTGGCCTTGCGCAGCTGCAAGGTCGCGAGCTCGGGCGAGCGCCCGGCCGGAGCCGCTTCGATCGCGGCGTCGATGATCATCTCGGCCTCGTCGTACTGGCCGCTCTGCGTGTAGGCGTCGGCGAGCAGGCCGACGGTCTCGGCGTCGCTCATGTCGATCTCGAGGATCGCCTGGAGCGGGCCCGCGGCCGCGGCCGGATCCTCGAGCTCGAGGTAGAGCTTGGCCGCGCGGCGCAGCAGGTCGAGCCGTGCGCTGGGCTCCTCGATCGCGTTGGCGTCCTCGATCAGCAGATCGGCGAGCTCGCGCTTGGCCCCCGAGCCCGCGTAGATGGTCTGCAGCTCGGCGCGCAGGCTGGCCACGTCGGGCTGCTTGCGGCGCGCGAACTCGAGGCCGGCACGCGCCTCACCGGGCGTGCCGAGCTCACGGCAGGCGCGAGCGAGCAGCAGCGCCGCGTCGACCTGCGCCTGACCGGTCTCGAGCGCGACCAGCCGCCCGGCGACCTTGACCACGCCCTCCCAGTTGCGCGAGCCCAGCTCGATCGCCCGCAGCATGTGCAAGGCCTCGAGGTCCTTGCGCTGACGATCGACCCAGCTGACCAGCAGCTCGCGGGCCTCGGCGTGCGCACCACGAGCGGCACGCAGCGCGACCAGGCGCAGCGTCGGGCCGCGCTCGGTGTCGAGATCCTTGTCGGCCGACGCGGTCATGCGCAGGCTCTCGAGCGCGTGCTCGAGCTCCTCGCCGAGCGAGGGATCGATCAGGTTGGCCTGCTCGAGATCCTCGATCGCCTCGCGCAGCTGATCGATGCTGCGCCGCACCTTGGCGCGGGCGGTCAGCAACGCCAGCCGCAGCTGCTCGTCCTGGGTGGTCTCGAGCGTCTCGCTCAAGGTTGCGATCGCGTCGACGGCGTGGCCGTTGACGCCGAGCGCCGCGGCCAGATCGATGCGCAGCGCCACGTCGTCGGGCGCGACCTCGCTGGCCTTGCGCAGCAGTGCGATCGCAGCGTCGTGATCGCCGAGCTGCTCGCTCTGCACGGTCGCCGCCTCGCGCAGCAACGCGACCTTCCGAGCCACGTCGCCGGTCTTGTCGGCGACCGCGACCAGCATGGCGACGAGCCCCTTCCACGCCCCAGAGGCGCGGTAGGTGGCCTCGAGCCGCGAGCGCACGCGCTCGTCGTCAGGCACGCGCGCGTAGGCCTGCTCGAGCGCACGCAGCTCGCCGTCGGACTCGCCCATGGCCGCGCGCAGGTTGGCGAGATCGATCGCCATCGGCCCGACCTCGCTGTCGCTGGCCCCGACCAGACGCCGCTCCATCAAGCCCGCGCGCTCCTCCTCGTCGAGCTCGTTGGCGCCCCACTCGAGCAGCGTGGTGATCAGCTGCGCGTCGTCAGGCTGGCTCTCGAGCGCCTGGCGGATCACCAGCAGCGCCTCTTGAATGTCGGACTCGCGCAGGCGCCCGGCCAGCTCGAGGCTCAGCGCCTTGATCGCGCCCGCGTCGTTGCGGCCCTGCGCGGCCATCAGCTGGTTGCGGAGCAGATCGAGCAGCTCGCTGAACTTGCCCGAGCGCTGCAGGTGCTCGGCCAGCAGGATGTTGGCCTCGGTCTCCTCGGGGTTCTCGAGCAGCGCGTCGTTGAGGATCGGCACCGCGTCGTCGGCCCGATCGCTGCTCCGCAGCAGCGCGCGAGCGAGCTGCAGCCGCAGCACGTTGCGATCGCGGGCTTCCTGGATGCCGTCGAGCGTCTCCTCGACCAAGCGCTCGAGCCGATCGACCTCGCCGAGCTGGCTGTAGAGCCGCGCCAGCGGCTCCCAGGCGGCGCGGATGGTCGGGTCGCGCTCGACCAGGCTCTCGTACAGCTTCACCGCCAGCGTCAGGTCGCCCTCGGGATCGCTGGCGACCACGGCCAGCTTCTCGGCGGCCGGCAGCACCTTGGCGAGATCGGCCAGCTCGGCCGCCTCGGTCAGCCACTTGACCGCGCCCGCGAGATCGCCGGCCTCGCGGCGACGCTCGGCCAGCCCGAGCAGCGCCCAGTCGACCTGCGAGCGCCCGTCGATCACGTTCTCGGACAGCTCGACCGCGCGCAGCATCAATGTCTCGGCGCGCTCCCACTCGGACAGGCCGAGCGCGAGCTCGACGGCCTCGCGCGCACGATCGAGGCCGGCCTCGGGCTGACGCAGGCGGTGCTCGAGGCAGTGCAGCAGCAGCTTGGGCGCGTCGGAGCGGCGCGCGACCTTCTCGTAGAGATCGAGCAGCGCGTCGTTGCCCTCATGCTGCTCGCAGGCGCGAGCGAGGATCATCGCCGCGCGATCCCAACGCGCGTCGTCCTCGAGCGCGGCGTTGAGCTCGGTGATGCCGTCCTCGACCGACTCGGGATCGGCGAGGAACACCTCGGCCATGCGGAACCGCGCGTCGGCCCGGGTCTCGGCCTGATCGGCGCCGAGGTTGGCGAGCCGCGAGAGCAGCTCGACCTGGCGCTCGGAGTCTCCGGTCGAGCCCGCGATCCGAGCCTGCGCCCGCCAGACGTCGACCTGGCGCACGCCGGTCTCCTCGGCCTCGGCGTAGAGCGCCGTCGCGCGATCGAACTCCGAGCGGCTCTCCATCACCTCGCCGAGCCGCAGCAGCAGCTCGCAGCGGACCAGCGCCTCGTCGCCGCGGCGCATGGTCGCCAGCCGATCTTCGAGCAGCTTGGCGTAGCGCTCGGTCCGACCGAGCCGGATCGCCAGCTCCTTGACCGCGTCGTGCAAGAGCGGCGAGCTGGGATCGGTCTCGACCGCCTCGAGCCGGGCGTCGAGCGCCTTGTCGACCTGGTCGAGATCGTGCTCGAGCACGTCGCCGAGCGAGCCGAGGATCTTCGCCCGCTTGCGCGGCGCCTTGACGCCGGCCAGCCGGGTGTCGAGCACCCGCCGCAGCAGCTCGAACTCACCGCGCTTGCGCAGGGCTTTTTGGAGTGTGGGGGCCTGGCTGTCGTCGGCGGCGATGGCCTCGAGCACCGACTCGCGCAGCTCGTCGGCCTTGTCGCTCTCGCCCTTCTCGGCGGCGATGCTGGCGAGCTCGAGGTAGACCTCGGCCGCGCTGATCGGCGGCGCCTCTTCGCCCGCGCGACGCAGGCTCAGCAGCAAGGTCCGGTAGGCTCGCTCGGCGCGATCGAGCTGGCCGGCGCGGTGGGCCGTCTCGGCCAGCGCACGCAGGATCGAGACGTTGCCGGCCGCCATCTTCGAGGCCTCCTCGAGCTGATCGACGGCCTCCTCCACGCGACCCTGCGCGTGCGCGACCCGAGCCAAGCGCACGTGAACCTCGGCGCGCTGGGCCGAGCGACGACGACCGAAGCCTTCAATCAACTGCTCGAGCAGCGTGCGGGCTTCGTCGAGCCGACCCGCGCCGCGCAGACCGTCGGCGAGCATCAGCTTGAGCCGGCGATCATCGGACGCGAACTCGTGCGCTCGCTCGAGCACCGGCACCGCGGCCTCGGGCGTGCCGAGCTCTTCGTACAGCTCGGCGGCCTCACGCGCGTAGCTGACCACGGTGTTGGGATCGCCGACCGCCGTCGCGGCCACGGCCAGGGTCCGCGCCAGCGCTTCTTTGTCGTCGCGCTCGCGATGCATGCGGATCAGCAGCTTGCGGACCTCACCGTTGCGCGGCGCCTCGGCGAACGCGGTCTCGAGCGCCTGCACGGCTTTTTCCCTTTGCTCGGCCGCGATCCGGGCGCGGGCGAGCTTGAGCAGGATCGCCACGCGCTCGCTCTCGGGCGTGTCCTCGAGCCGACGCTCGAGGTACTTGGCGGCGGCGTCCGGCCGATCCTGCGCGGTGTAGAGCCGGGCGAGGGCATCGAGCGCGACGTTGCTCTTGATCAGATCGACGACGCGCTTGTAGCTGGCGATCGCCGCCTCGGGATCGCTGCTGTGGCTCTCGGACAGCGTCGCGGCGCGCAGGAACAGCGACGCCGCAGCCTCGGTGTCGCCCGAGCCGGCCGCAGCCAAGAGCGCGCCCTGTTCGGCGAGCAGCTGCGCGAGCTCTTCATGGCGGCCGCGCTGCTCGAGCAGCTCGGTGATCGCCGCGATCGACTCCGCGTGCCCGGGAGCTTCGCGCAGGTTCTCGCGCAGGGTTTCGACCCGACCGCCGCGGGTCTCGAGCACGCCGGTCAGGCGCGAGAGCTCGAGCCGCAGCGCCAGCCGACGATCCGGATCGGCGGTCATCTCGAGCTCGCGCAGGCGCAGGCCGATCAGCTCCGAGACCCGATCCTCCTGCTCGCACAAGCTCGCGACCCGAGCGATGTCGGCCAGCCGCGGTTGATCCTCGGCGAGCACGCCCGTGTACAGATCGATCGCGCGTCCGAACTCGCCGTCCTCGGCCAGCATCTCGGCCGCGCGCCGACGCATGCTCCGCGAGGTCTCAGCGTCGACCGGCAGCGTCGCGCCGTCGAGCAGCAGGCGCACGGCCTGATCGAGATCGCGGGCCTCGACGCAGAGGTTGACCAGCTCGTCGAGCGCCCAGCGAGCAGCCCCCTCGGGCTGCAGATCGCCGCCGGCCGCGTCGCCACGCGACCACATGCGCGCGGCCTTGCGATACAGACGGACCGCCGTCTGGCGGGCGAGCTCGCGGTGCTGCTCGCCGGCCGTCAGCGCCAGCCCGGCCGCCTCGCGCAGGTGATCGAGATCGTTCTCCGACAGCGCGTCGAGCCGCAGCAGCGTGTTGATCAGATCGGGCCCGGGGTTTCGGCGCTGCATCGTGGCCAGCACGCCGAGCGCCTCGAGGTGCGTGGGCTCGTGATCGACCCCGCGCTGGGCCGCCGCGGTGGCCTTGTCGATCGCCCCGGTCTTCTCCCACCAGCGAGCGACGAGCAGCTCGAGCGCGCGCGCCAACGTGGTGCGCAGCTCGGCGCGGTGCGACGCGATCGCAGACTCGACCGCGCCCGCCAGCTCGCCGTAGGCTGACGCCGCCTCGGCGGCCGCCTCGAGATCCTGCACGATCGAGCCCTCCGGCCGTTCGCGGGCGATGATCGCCAGCAACGCCGCCTCGGCCGCCTCGGTCCAGCGCCCGGCCTGCGCGGCGCAGCGCGAGACCGCCTCTTGCGAGTCGATGCGCCGCGGGTCGAGCTTGGCCGCGCTCGTGTACGCGTCGGTGGCCGCCTGCGGATCGCCGAGCCGCGTCTCGTGGATGCGCCCGGCCTCGAACAACAACTGGGCCGCGCGGCTCTCCGACTGCGACGCCTGCGAGGCGGTCTCGAACGCGCTCGAAGTCGCCTGCCAGTGACCGGTGTCCTCGGCCGCGCGCAACAGATCGTGCTCGAGCGCCAGATCCTCGGGCGCGAAGGGCAGGGCACGCACGAGGATGGCGTGGGCCTTGTCCGAGTCGTTGGCCCGCGTCTCATAGAGGTTCGCCGCTTCACGCAGCAGCCGGGCCTTGTCCTCCGGCCGCGGCGCGGCGGCGAGGCGCTCGTCGAGGATCGCGAGCCCGCCCTCCCAATCGCCGGTGATGCGGAACGCGTTGGCCAGCGCCTCGCCGGCTACCGGCCCGCACGAGGCCACGTGCAGCAGCGCCTGCAGACCCGCGCGCGCGGCCGCGTCGCTGGGCTCCACACCGAGCGCCCGACTGTAGGCCTGCGCCGCTTCGTCGGGGTTTTGCAGCTGCTCGCGCTGGATGTCGCCGATCCGCACGAAGGTTCGCGCCGCTCGCTGGCGTCCGCTGCCGGCCGAGCTCGCCAGCAATTCGGCCAGCTCCGCGAAGCGGCCGGTCTTGCTCATCAAGGTGTCGAGCGCGTCGAGGGTCTCGGGCTCATCGCCGAAGCTCTCGCGCACCTCGAGCCAGACGGACGTTGCCTGATGATCGTCGCCGAGCCGCTCGACCAGGATCTTGGCCGCGCGCACGAGATCGGCGCGGCGCTGCTGAGCGAGCACCGGTGAGGCCGCGCGTCCACGCAGCGCCTCGACCAGCTCGGCCCAGCGCTCGTTGGTCTCGAGCAGCTCGATCACCGCGTCGCGGGCCTCGACGTCGTTGCTGTCGATCTCCAGCCGTCGTCGCCAGTTGGCCAGCGCGCGATCGGGCTGACCGAGCCTTTCGGCCAAGCGGGCCGCGTCACCAAAGATGGTCTTGCGCACGGCCGAGACCCGCTCGAGCCGCGCGAGCGTCTCGAGCACCTCGAGCCGCCGCGTGTCCTCGCCCGCGTCGCCGAGCAGCTCCGCCAAGCTGTGGGCCGCGGCCAGAGCCGCCGTCTGCTCGGGCTGCTCGGCCTCGAGCACGCGCGTGTACAGCTCGATCGCGGTCTCCTTGTCGTCGAGCAGATCGCGGTAGGCGTGCGCAGCCTCGATGAACAGCGTGGTCCGCTGCGTGCCCGCGCTGGCCTCCGCCGCCGCGACCAGCGAGGCCGCGTGCAGGTCGTGCTGGCCCGAGCGATCGGCCAGCTGGCGCAGCTGCTTGCGCGCGTCGGTGTCACCCGGATCGATGCTGAGCAGCGCCGCGTAGTGCTGCATCGCCCGGCCGTCCTCGCCGGCGATGCCGAGCCGGGTGCCGAGCTCGCGATGCAGGCCCGCGCGCTCGTCCTCGCCGACGAACTCGAGCGCCTGCTCGAGCACGCGAATGACGTCGCTCGGGCGCTCGGCCGCGTCGTAGTTCTTGCGCAGCAGCGAGAGCGAGCGCCGTCGCAGAGGCAGCGGCGCGCCCTTGTGGGTCAGCAGCCGCTCGAGCTGCGCACACGCTTCCGAGTGCCCGGCGCTCTCCTCGAGCAGCGACTCGAGCTCGTCGAGCGCCTGCTGCGAGTCGTCGAGCTTGTCGAGGAAGCAGGCCGCGATCTCGACCCGCAGCGCGCGAGCTTCAATTGGCGAGAGCTGCGGCAGGCGACCGCGCCACAGCGCGATCAGATCGCTCCACCGCTCCTGGCGCTCGAGCAGGCGTGCGAGCGTGGCCTCGAGCTTGCTGTTGCCGCGATCGAGCTCGAGCTGCTTGACCATGTAGTCGGCCGCGCGCTCCTGCTGATCAGCGAAGTCCTTGGCCACGTGCGCGGCGTCGTCGAGCAGCCGCTTGCGGGTGGCTTTGTCGGTCGTGACCGCGAGCGTGCGGTCGTAGACGGCGAGCAGCTGATCCCACTGCTCCGCGGCCGTGAGCGTGACCGTCAGCCGATCGAAGGCCCAGGTCGCGTCGGGCTGGCGCGTGATGATGTCGGTCAGCAGCGAGGTGATGACCTCGGGCTCCTCGCCAAACCACTCTTCATGGAAGTTGACCGCGCGCTCGGCCAGGTGCCCGGTGACGTCGCTGCTCAACCCGCGCCCGAGCAGATCTCGGTACAGCTTGGCCACGTCCTCCGGCCGCTGCATCGATTCGGCGAGCTCTTCGAGGTGGTCCCAGGCGTCATCGCTGTCGGGCGCGTTCTCGGCGGCGCGCATCGCTGCGGCGAAGGACTGCTCGGTCTTCGAGGTCATGCTTGCAAACTCCGTTCAC
>DATLLB010000575.1:0-6193 GCA_035538075.1 Enhygromyxa sp. | reverse complement strand
GATTGGGCGCGCACCTCCGGTCCGGTGGTCTTCCCGAGCACGCCGGTCTCGAGATCGACGGCGCCCTCGCGCAGCACGTCGCCCAGCGCAGGCTCGAGCCGCGGCCGATCGACGGGGCGTTGCAGTCACTCGGCCTCGAGCGGGACATCGTCGCAATCGTCGGTGGTTTCTCGACCGCGCTCGCGCTCGCACGCGCGTCCGACTTGATCGCCAGCGTCCCCGAGCGGCACACCGACAGCCTCCGCGTCGGGATGCACAGCTTCACGCTGCCGTTCGCCACACCCGAGATCACGATCTCGCTAATGTGGCATCCGCGGCTCGACGCCGATCCGGCGCATCGCTGGCTGCGAGGTTGCGTTCGGGACGTGTGCGCCGACAAACCCGGCAAGAAGCACCGCTAGTCGTGCTGAGGCATCTCGGCTTCGATCTCGAGCGCCTGCTCGGCCGAGATGCCCAGCGCGTCGCGGATGCGATCGAGCAGCACCCGCTCCTCGTCGGCCAGCTCCTCATCGCTCAGCGCGATGCGAACGGCGGCCTGGTAGGTCGCCAGCCGCTGGTTCATGTTCAGCGCGCCGACGTCGGCCGGATCGAGATCGACCGGCCCGGCCAGCCAGCTGCGTGCCTTGACGCGCTCTTCATCGTCGAGGTTGGCGGCGTTGATCAGCCGCTCGATCGCGGCGGCCTCGTTCTCTGCCAGCTCTCCGTCGGCCCAGCTGACGGCGGCGAGCAGACGGATCATGAACATGACCTGCGGATGCGGCACGGCGAGATGATCCCGACGCGCGCCGCGGCTGGCAAGCCCAGGGCTCAGTCGGTAGGCGTGAGCGCTGGTTGCTCGCGCGCGCGATCCTCTTGCGAGACCAGCAGTACCAAGTCGGAGGTGCTCACGCATTCGATGCGGCGAGCGGCGAGCACCGGGCCGCCGGATTCGGGTCGGACGACGATCAGGCACTCGCCGACATGCTCGAGCGAGACTGCGAACGCGCCCTGCGGACCCGTCGTGCTCTCGACCAGCGCGGGCGGCAGGCGATCGAGCCGCAGCGCACCGTCGATTGCGTGCACATGCACGCGCAGGTGCTCGAGCCCGGCGCCCGGCAACCCGCCGCTCGCCTCCGCAACGACCCGCCCGCGAAGAGTTACCACGGTGGGCGAAGCCTCACGACCACACTGCACTCCGGCGGTCGAGCTGCGGTGATCGGGCCCGACGAACGGCGTGTCGATGCAGCCGGTCGTGCGTGGCGCGAGCTCGTCGGGCTGCCGCAATTTCGGGCGTGAATCGGCTGAATTCCTGCAACCGGATGCGACCACCGCGAGCAGCAGGACGAGCTGTCGCGGCCGCTGCGCCCAGCACGAGCCGAGGTGTTTGTGCCGCACGGCGGCATGCTCCCCGATTCGGTGGCTTCGGCCAACTTGATCGGGGGGCGCGCTATGTTCACACTGGGCGCATGTACCCGAACCCCTCGCAGCACGACCCTTACGGTCAGCGCGACCCCTACGGTCAGCGCAACCCCTACGGTCCTTCGTTCGCTCCTGGTGGTCCGTCGATTGATCCGCGAGCGACGCTCGCGTCCGGCGTCGACCAGTTCATGAGCCGCGTCAACACCTGGATGGCCGCGGGCGTCGGCCTGACCGGACTCGTCGCCTGGCTGATCTCGACCAGCCCCGCCGCGCTCGCGTTGGTGTTCGGTACGCCGCTGATCTGGGTAGCGATCTTCGCCCCGCTGGTGTTCGTGTTCGTGATCGCCGGCCGCGTGCACAAGATGAACCCCGGCACCGCGACCGCGATGTTCCTGATCTACGCGGCGATCAACGGCGTGTCGCTGGCGAGCATCTTCATCCTCTACAGCCTCGGCAGCATCGCGCTGGTGTTTGCGACCACGGCCGTGATGTACGGCTCGCTGGCGCTGTGGGGCTACGCGACCAAGCGCGATCTGTCGGCGTGGGGCAAGTTCCTGTTCATGGGCCTGATCGGCCTGATCGTCTCGGGTCTGCTGTTCATGTTCTTCCCGAGCATGATGGGCTCGACCATGTACCTCGTGTACAACGTGATCGGCGTGCTGATCTTCGCGGGCCTGACCGCCTACGACACGCAGAAGATCAAGCAGATCTATCTGGTCAACGGCGGCGCGGGGAACTTGGCCATCCAGGGCGCGCTGACGCTGTACCTCGACTTCATCAACCTGTTCCTGTTCTTGCTCCGCCTGTTCGGCGGCAGCCGGGACTGACCTTCGGAAGTCGCTGCGAGCAGGCCCGCGTCCTCGGACGCGGGCCTTTCGCTTTAATCTTTCTTGCCCTTGCGCAGCGCCTTTCGTTGGGCGCGATGGCGGCGGCGAGCCTCCTTGCCGCGCTCGCCAGGCAGCCGTTCCTTCAGCTCCAGCGAGGCGAACAGCAGCGAGCCGGTGATCACCAGGACCGGATCGCCGGGCGCGATCGGATCGGAGGGAATTTCGCGATCGCGCTCGACCCCGGCGAACAGCACCCGCACGTCGACCCGCACCGCGAGGCCGGGCGGCACGATCACCTCGAGCGACCCGAACACGCAGCGCACGTGAAAGACCGTCTCGCCCGGGCCGAGCAGCGCCTCGCGGAGGTCGAGCTCGGCCTCGGCGAAGGTGTCGATCACGACATTGCGGCGAGCGGGGATCCAGCGGCCGTGCTGCTCGAGCGAGCCGAACCGCGCGACGATCCTGCGCTCGGCGGGGATGTCCTCGAGCCGCGCGAGCGCGACGCTCGGCGTGTTCGAGCGTCGCACCAGCGCCGCGCTGGGCGAGCTGCCCGGCTCGACGAGGTCGGCGATCAAACGCTCGAGCTCGATCATCGTGCGAGCGTCCTGCACGGCCTCGAGCCTGCGCTCGAGCTCGTCTTGATCGATCAGACCTTCGGCGAAGCGCGCCGAGATCAGTGCCTCGGCTTGCTGCTTGCCGTCACGCAGCGCGAGCAAGTTGGTGGGCGCGAGCTCGGTCGAGTCGTTCATCGGGCGCGGCGACCATAACAACTTGCGCCCCCGCTGCCGCTGCGCCACCATCCGCGCCGAAATGGGCGACTTCTCGGGCAAGGTCGTGTGGATCACCGGGGCGTCCTCGGGCATCGGCGAGGGGCTCGCGTACGAGCTCGCGCGGCGCGGTGCCGTGCTGGTGCTCTCGGCTCGCCGCGAGGATCTGCTCGAGCAGGTGCGCCGCCGCTGCGAGCGAGCCGAGCAGCACATGGTGCTGCCGCTCGATCTGACCGCCACCGAGACGCTCACCGCAGCGACCGCCAAGGTGCTCGAGCGCTACGGTCACGTCGACATCCTGGTCAACAACGGCGGCATCAGCCAGCGCGGGACCGTGGCCGAGACTGCGCTCGACGTCGATCGGCGCATCATGGAGGTCAACTACATGGGCACGGTCGCGCTGACCAAGGCCGTGCTGCCCTCGATGCTCGAGCGTCGGCGCGGGCAGATCGTCGTGATCAGCTCGTTGATGGGCAAGATCGGGACGCCGCTGCGCTCGGCCTACGCCGCGTCCAAGCACGCGCTGCAGGGCTTCTTCGACTGCCTGCGCGCCGAGGTCCACGATCGTGGCGTGCACGTGTCGGTGATCAGCCCCGGCTTCGTGCGCACCGAGATCACCAAGAACGCCCTGACCGCCGACGGCTCCAAGTACGACGAGATCGGCGCGGCGCAGAGCAAGGCGATGAGCCCCGAAGAGTTCGCCTGCAGGTGCGCCGACGCGATCGCCAGGCGCACCTCGGACGCGATGATCGGCGGCCCCGAGGTCTGGGCCGCTCGCCTCGAGCCGTTCTTTCCGTGGCTCTACCGGTACTTGGTCCGCCGGGTGAAGAGCACGTAGTCGACCCATCGAAGCCACGACGAAGACCCCCTACGGGGTCACCACGTGCAGCCATGGTCGAGCGGGGGCTAGTCAGGACTTGGCCCAGGGATCTTCGACGCCGGCGTCCTCGAGCAGGATGCGGAGCAGATCCGATCGCGAGCGCGCACCCGTCCGCGCGAGCACCTGCGAGACGTGATACTTGACCGTCCGCTTGGTGCAGCCGAGCAGCTCGGCGATGCGCTGATCCGGGTCGCCCCACAGCAGCCGCCACGCCGTGATGGTCTGCACGGGGCTCAACCCGGCGATGAACTGCAGGCGCGCGAGACCGTGCCGGATGTCGAACTGCACCGGCTGGGTCTGGAACAGCAGCATCTCCTCGTCTTCCGAGGTCGGGAGATCGTCGCCGCCCTTCTGGCCCAACGCCACGCGCCAGGCCTGGGTCGCACGCACGGTCGCGCCGATGCCCGCGAGCAACGACGCGTCCTCGACCGGCTTCTGCACGTAGCCGTGCGCTCCGGCGCTCATCAGCTGCGCGGGCACTTCTTCGTCGTCCTGTCCGGTGACGACCAGCGCCTTGGTCAGCGGCTTGTTGTCGAGCAGCTTGGGGATCAGGTCGAGCGCGGTGCCGTCGGGCAGCGAGAAGTCGAGCAGCGCCGCGTCGAAGTCGCGATGCTGCTGGATGGCCGCCATGCCCTCGGCCGCAGTCGGGCAGCCGACCACGTCATAGCCAGCGCCCTTGAGCGTGCGGAGGTACATCTCCAACACGACCTCCATGTCCTCGACGACGAGGATCTTCGGCTTGGCTCGCGCCACGCGGCCGAGACTGGCTGGAATGTCGGGTACCCAACGAGAAGTGGACTCGGTGTCGCTCACCTGTACCTCTGCGGCGGGCGTCGCCCGGCCGTAGGGGTTTACGTATCAAACCCGCGCGGATCGTGTCCACGCGAACGAACACGCGACCTCGCTTTTCGCGCAGATTTATTGATCTCGGCCGCACGAATCGGCGGCGCCCGGTGCGATACCGCCCCAAGCCGCACGGCCGGTCGACCCGGGAGCGTCAACAAGTTGGCCGCCAACACGCCCGCGACCAGGGCGACCGCGACCAAGATCATCCGAAACGCCGCCTCGATCCCCGACAGCGGATCGTTGGCCAAGAACAAGGTGACGCTCTGAAAACCAACCGAGCCGGGTACCAACAACAAGAGACCCGGAAGCAACACGACCGCGGCGGGCAGTCGACGCCAGAGCGAGTACGCGTTGGCTGCGACCGCGACCGCGATCGCTCCGGTGAAGGCTCCGAGCTCGGGGCCAACCATGATCGCGAGCTGACGTGCGAGCTCGGACGCGGCGATGCCCGTGATCGCGATCGCCGGGATGTCGGCCCGGCGCGCCTGAAACAGCACACAAAAGCCGATGGGCGCCAGCGCGAGCGCGATGAAGCGGGTCCAGTCGGGCAGCTCGGCGAGCAGGATCGGCGGCACGCCGACGCTGCTCACCGACGGCAACGCGTTGGCGATCGCCCGCGCGACCGCGACGCCAAACGCCATGGTCACGAACACGGTCAGCGCCCCCGCGAGCCGAGCGGTGCCCGAGACCAGGTGGCGCATCGCCAGCTCGGTCATCGCCAGGGTCAGGCTCAAGCCGGGCAGCAGCACGATCAACCCGGCCAACGTGGTGACGTGCGCCTGCACGCCGAAGCGCCGCTCGGCCAGCAGTGAGAGCAACGCGATCACGAACGCGGCCAGCGGCGCGAACAGCTGGGCGAGCGTGGGCCGATGACGCGCCGCGAGGGCGAACAAGCCGAGCCCGAGGCCCAGCGCGAGCGAGCACAGCACGTCGGCGAGCGTGCCGGCGAAGAAGCGAGCCGCGGCCGCGGACGCGAGCCCGTAGGCGCTGACCAGCGCGAGCGGACCAAAGGGCGGCGCGAGTCGAGCGATGCGGATCAGCGCGCGCCGACCCTTGCTCGGATCGATCGTGCCCGCGCTGACCAACCCGATCGTGCGCTCGAGCGCGACCAGGCGCCCGAGCTCGGCCTCGCCCGCGTCCGAGCGGATCAGGTGCGATCGCTGGCGACGTCCGCCGAACGCCAGCTCGACCGAGGTCGGCGTGGCCAACACCTGCAGCTCGACGCCGAGCGCGGTCGCAGCGTCGACCAGCGTGTCCTCGAGCCGATGCGCCGCCATGCCGTGCCGATGCAGCAGCTCCGCGGCCGTGGCCAGGAAATCAATCACACTCGACGAGGTGCGCATTTTTCCGACAGATCTCCCGCCCTGACCGACCGCTTCCAAATTTGAGTGTAGTTTGTTATCCGTCCACCGAATTTAATCCGGATGTCTCAAGAAACTCAGCCGCTCGACCGAATCGACCACGAGATCCTCGTG
>DATLLB010000574.1:0-4713 GCA_035538075.1 Enhygromyxa sp. | reverse complement strand
AAAAATTATCACGGAAGCCGCACGGCAGCCGAACCGTCTTCGCCGCGCCAGGACCGAACTATGGCGAGGCTCGGGGTGGCTCATCTGCGGTCGCACCCGGTTTCTTCTCGGCCTTCGTCGCACCGATGGGAAAGCGTCGCGCGCAGCTCGGGCACGCGTTGCGTCGGAGCAGCCAGCCGGGAAACAGGTAAAACCACATGTTCGCCGCGATGACGACGACCCACGCACCTGCGGTGCCCCCGTTGGGGAACAGGTCGATGTCGAATGCCACGACGACGATCACGGCCACGACGTACGAGAGGAACACTGCGAGCGCGCAAATTTGATGGCGCGTGAGCCCCTCCCACTCGCAGTGGGGACACGACTGCTTCGCGGTCCAGCTCATCGAACTAAGTGTATCAGCGGTAGATCTCAATCGGCTCGACCGTGCAGGTTCCCGACAGGTGGCCCCGTCCGCCGGACGGCGCTGGCAATTTCAGCATTTGGAGGTGTGGTCCATCACGCGGCCGGTGGTCAACGACGCGTGGAAAGACAATCCGACGCGACAAGTCAAAAACCATGAGCGTCGAAGACCTGAGCGAGTGCCCGCATTGCTCCTACGTGCCGGAGTTCCCATGCCCGTTGTGCTTGGGTTGGACCTGGCTCCCGGCTTGGGCTTGGGCCCACTACGTCCTTCTGCTCGAGAGCCGATCGCTGGTGGACCGGATCGGTGCTGCCGCACGGACTCGCGCGGTAATCGATCGACTGGGCCCGTCGAGCAGCCGCGAATCAGACTAGCGGCTTCTCCTCATCTGCTGTTGCAACCGGCACTCACCGGCCCATCTGCGTGCGGATCTGAGAGGCCCACTGGGCGAGGTTGTCGAGCGTGCTGGCGAGCAGGTCCGGCGTCTCGGCCAGCTGCTCCATCGCCTCGCGCAGCAGCGCGCGGGCCTTGGCCAGCCGGCTGCGCATGGCCGAGTGCGAGATGCCCATCACCTCGGCGATCTCGCGCGCGTCCATCTCTTCCCAGTAGAACAGCTCGAGCCCGATCTGATGCTCGAGCGGCAGCCGTCGCAGCGCGGCGAGCAGCAGCCGTTGCTCGCGGCTGTGCCCGATCACCGTGGTCGGCCCCGGCGCGAGGTCGGCCATCGCGTCGACCTCGGGATCGACCTCGCGTCCGCGCGCGAGCTTGCGGACGTGATCGCGCAGCACGTTGCGAGCGATGCCCAGCACGAACGCGCGCATGGTCAGCCCCTCGCGGATGCGATCGCGGCTCTCGACCAGCAACAGGAAGGTCTGCTGGGTGAGATCCTCCGCGCCGACGCAGACCTTGTTCTCGAAGAAGCGCGCGACCGCGTCGGCGTGGCGATCGTAGAGCTTGCGCCCGGCGGCCAAGTCACCGCTTCGCCAGCGCTCGAGCAGCTCGACGTCGACGCCCCAGTCGGTCACCCGATCAGCATATCACCGCCGCGATCGCTGATGCTCGAGCGCCGCGCCGATGAACGCGGTGAACAGCGGATGCGGGGCAGTCGGCCGGCTCTTGAACTCCGGGTGGAACTGGCAGCCGATGAAGTACGGGTGCGCGCTGGCAGGCAGCTCGACCATCTCGACCAGCGTCCCGTCCGGCGAGGTCCCGCACAGCACGAGCCCGGCCTCGCGCAGGCCATCGCGGTACTCGTTGTTGAACTCGAAGCGATGGCGGTGGCGCTCGGAGATGTGCGCGGCCCCGTAGATGCGCCGCGCGAGCGTGTTGGGGGCCAGCTCGCAGTCGTAGGCGCCGAGCCGCATGGTCCCGCCCTTGTGGGTGACCTTCTCTTGCGACTCCATCAGCGCGATCACAGGCTGCTTGGCCTGCGTATCGAACTCGGTGCTCTGCGCATGCTCGATGCCGGCGACGTGGCGCCCGTACTCGATCACCGCCAGCTGCATGCCCAGGCAGATGCCGAAGAACGGCACCTTGTTCTCGCGGGCCCAGCGGATCGCCTCGATCTTGCCCGCGCTGCCGCGCTCACCGAAACCACCGGGCACCAGCACCGCGTCGAGTCCGGCCAGCACCGCGGGACCGCGGGCCGAGATCTGCTCGGCGTCGACGAAGTTGATGTCGACGCCGGCATTGTTGGCGAGCCCGCCGTGGGTCAGCGCCTCGGACAGGCTCTTGTACGACTCGTGCAGGTCGACGTACTTGCCGACCACGCCGATCTTCACGCGGTGCTCGGGGTGCTTGATGACCTCGACGATGCGCCGCCACTCGTCGAGCTGCGGCTCGCGGCTCCAGATGTTGAGCAGCTCGCAGACCGCCTCGTCGAGCCGCGACTCGTGCAGCATCAGCGGCACCCGGTAGATCGTGTCGGCGTCGGGCAGCGGGATCACCCGCTCGATCGCGACGTTGGTGAACAACGCGATCTTCTCGCGAATGTCGACCTCGATCGGATGATCGGCCCGGCACACGAGGATGTCCGGCTGAATGCCGATCTCGCGCAGCTTCATGACCGAGTGCTGGGTCGGCTTGGTCTTGATCTCGCCCGCGGTCGGCAGGTAGGGCAGCAGCGTCAGGTGCACGAAGATCGCGTTCTCGGCCCCGAACTCGAAGCGCAGCTGCCGGACCGCCTCGAGGAAGGGCAGCGACTCGATGTCGCCGACGGTGCCACCGATCTCGCAGATCAGTAGATCGATCCCTTCGGCCGCCTTGAGCACCGCCTGCTTGATCTCGTCGGTGACGTGCGGGATCACCTGCACGGTCTGCCCGAGGTAGTCGCCCTTGCGCTCCTTCTCGAGCACGGTCTTGTAGATCTGCCCCGAGGTGTAGTTGCTGTGCCGCGACATGCGGTGCGACACGAAGCGCTCGTAGTGACCGAGATCGAGATCGGTCTCGGCCCCGTCGTCGGTCACGAACACCTCGCCGTGCTGCGTCGGGCTCATCGTGCCCGGGTCCACGTTGAGGTACGGGTCGAGCTTCTGCATCCCGACGTTGAGCCCGCGGTTCTCGAGCAGCGCGCCCATCGACGCGGCGCACAGGCCCTTGCCGAGGGACGACACCACGCCGCCGGTCACGAAGATGAATTTGGTCCGCTTGGGGGAGCTACGCCGCCGCACGGGCGCACGAAATGGCACGCTTGAGCGACGCGGTCAAGCGGAACGGCGCCTCGAGAAGACGCGCGACGCTGGAGCAGCGCTCGCCGACACGTGCAAGAACACGCGTGGCCGGCGGTCGCTGCGGCCGCGTGAGTCGGGCGACAGTCGATCGCGTGTGTGATCGCGCCGGCCGGCCGCGCGTCGATCCGTCTCGGGCGATACTCGACCCGTGGATCCGCTCCGCGCCGACGAGCTCGCGGTGACGCGGGCGCCCAGGTGGCCGCTCGCGCTGCTCGTGCTGTTCATCGCCCCGCTGGTCTACCTGCTGTGGCGCCCGGTCGGCACGCAGATCGTCATCCACCAGCTCGAGTCGGTCGAGACCGCGGAGCAACAGCTGGAGGCGCTGTGCCGGATGAACGATTGGGCGCGGCGCGGACACGCGGCCCACTACTCGCTCGCGACTTTGGACGCCGACGGGGTCGAGTTCCGACCGACCCACGACGGCGGCTGGGATCGCGTCGCGGTGCTGATCATCGAGTGGGAGGACGGCTCGCAGACGAGGTTGCAGCTGATCGGCCGCGCGGGCCTCGATTGCGCCTTCCACGGGTGAGCGGCGCTCAGCCACGCCAGCGGACTGAACGCTGCCACGCGCTGAAGCCTGCGGGCGCAGCTTGGCTCGCCGCGCGAGCCTGCGCGCGCGAGCGCGAGGCCAGCTCGGCCGCGGCCGCTGCGATCGCGCGCGACTGGTCGTCGTCGAGCTCGTGCGGCTGCGTGAGCTCGGGGTGGTTCTCGATGTAGTGCGTGTCGAAGCGCCCGGCCCGAAAGTCCGGCTCGGCCAGCGTGCGCAGGTGGAAGCCGATGTTGCAGTCGATGCCGAGCACGACCGTGTCCTCGAGCGCGCGACGCATGCGATCGATCGCGATCGCCCGCGTCGGTCCCCACGCGACCAGCTTGGCGATCATCGGATCGTAGTGGCTCGAGACCTCGCTGCCCTCGCGCACGGCCGCGTCGATGCGCAGCGACGGACCCTCGGGCCAGCGCAGGCGCAGCAGCGGGCCGGGGCTCGGCAGGAACCGATAGCTGTCCTCGGCGTAGATGCGGCACTCGATCGCGTGACCATCGAGGCGCACGTCGGCCTGCGAGTAGCCGAGTGGCTCGCCAGCGGCGACGCGGATCATGTCCCACACGAGATCGCGGCCGGTCGTCATCTCGGTCACCGGGTGCTCGACCTGCAGGCGCGTGTTCATCTCGAGGAAGTAGAAGCGCGGGCCCTCCTCGTGCTCCTCGAACAGGAACTCGACCGTGGCCGCGCCGACGTAGTCGACCGCCTTGGCCACTCGACACGCGACCTCGCCCATCGCCGCGCGGATCTCCGGGGTCATCTGCGGTCCGGGCGAGGGCGCCTCTTCGATCACCTTTTGATGGCGGCGCTGGACCGAGCAGTCGCGCTCGTTGAGGTACACGACGTTGCCGTGCTTGTCGGCCATCAGCTGGATCTCGACGTGCCGTGCCTTCATGACGGCCCGCTCGACGAACAGCCGGCCGTCACCGAAAGCCGCGAGCGCCTCGCGTTGCGCGGCCTCGAAGCCGCGGCGCAGCTGCGCCGCGGCTTCGAGGCCGCGCAACGCGAGGCGCTCGCGGCTTTCGGTGACGGCCGGCTGT
>DATLLB010000573.1:0-2676 GCA_035538075.1 Enhygromyxa sp. | reverse complement strand
ATCCTCGGGATGCGCTTGCAGCAGCTGACCCTCGCGGATTTCCGAAATTTCGCCGGACCGGTCGCGGTCGAGTTCGGCCCGCGCTTCACGGTCCTGTGGGGCCACAACGGGGCCGGCAAGACCAACATCCTCGAGGCCCTCTATCTGGTCTCCACGCTGCGCTCGTTTCGGACCGGCTCACACGAAGCGCTGCTGCGGCGCGGCTGCGATCACGCGCGCGTGCAGGTCGAGGCCTTCGATGACGAGGTCGGCCTGAGCACGAGCCTCGAGGTCCGCATCGATCGCACCGGTCGTGCGGTCCGACGCAGCATGCGGCTCGACGGCAAGCTGATCCGCTCGGCTACCGACTTTTACGGGCGCATTCAGGCGGTGCTGTTCACCCCCGAGGATCTCGGCGTGCTGCGAGGCCCGCCGAGCGGCCGTCGGCAGTTCCTCGATCGCGTCGTGTTCGCGCGGGCGCGCGCCCACATCGGTGACGTGCAGGCCTACGAGAAGCTGCTGCGCTCGCGCAACCGCGTGCTCAAAGCGGAGCCCGAGCAGCTGCCTGCGGTCGAGCGTCGGCGCTTGCTCGACACCTACGATCAGGGCCTCGCGGAGGTCGGCGCGCGCATCTGGACGCGACGCGTCGAGCTGGTCGACGAGCTGCGTCAGCCCTTCGCCGAGTCGTTCACTCGCATCCACGCCGACGAGGAGCTGCGCAGCGGCAGCTTCGTCAGCGGCCTGCGCTATCGCAGCCGGCTGCTCGACGAGCGTGTCGAGTCGGAGCCACGCGATCCAGCCGCCCGTCGGGCCGCGCTCGGCGAAGCTCTCGCCGTCCATCGGCGCCGCGACGAGGCCGCCCGCCGCACCACCGTCGGCCCGCACCTCGATGATCTGGAGGTCACCCTCGACGGCGCCGCAGCAGGCGAGTTTGCCTCGCAAGGTCAGGCGCGCGCGCTGGTGCTGGCGTTCAAGATCGCCGAGCTCCGAGTCGCGCGCGAACGCAGCGGTCGACCGCCCCTGCTGCTGCTCGACGACGTGTCGAGCGAGCTCGATCCGATCCGCAGCGCACGCCTGTTCGAAGCGCTCGCGGCCGAGGTCGGACAGTGCGTGTTGACGACCACCGCAGCCCGCCACATCGAGCTCGGATCGAGCACCGATCGGCGCGACATCGAGGTCCGCGACGGAGCCGTCCGGGCGGGTTGAAGCCGGCCTGAACCGGGCCCGATCAGGTCCCCTCAAAACCGTCGTTTTCGCCGCTCCACGCCCCGATAAAAGCTCGATCTCAGCCTGGTCAGCACGCCGCGCGAGTGCTATGTTTCCGGCCGTGCAGAGGGCCCCCAAAGCGGCCTCCAGCGACGGCTGAAGCAGGCCGCGGACGCAGGGCATCTCGAGCGGGCGCAAGGCCCCGCAAACGCACGGACGAGTCAGAGAAGGACGTTCATGGACGCGACCGAAAAACCCGCGACGGATTCCTCTGTGAGCGCGAGCGCTCCGGTCTACGACGAGAAGTCGATCTCCGCGCTCGAGGGGCTCGAAGCCGTACGCAAGCGGCCGGGCATGTACATCGGCGACACCGACATCTCGGGCCTCCACAAGATGGTCTTCGAGGTGCTCGACAACTCGATCGACGAGGCGCTGGCCGGCCACTGCAACGCCATCCACGTCGTGCTCCACCCCGACGACTCGGTCAGCGTCGAGGACAACGGTCGCGGCGTCCCGACCGGGCCCATGGAGGTCGGCGGCGAGATCATCCCGGCCGCGGTCGCGATCTTCACGATGCTGCACGTCGGCGGAAAGTTCGACAACGCGGCGTACAAGGTCTCGGGTGGTCTGCACGGCGTGGGCGTGACGGTCGTCAACGCGCTGTCCGACTGGCTCGAGCTCGAGATCTGGCGCGACAAGAAGATCCACACCGCCCGCTTCGAGCGTGGCGAGGTCGCCCGCGAGCTCGCGGTCACCGGCCCGACCGAGAAGCGCGGCACCAAGGTCACCTTCCACGCCGACCCGCTGATCTACGGCGCCATCAAGGTCGACTACGAGACCCTGAGCTCGCGCTTTCGCGAGCTCAGCTACCTGACCGAGGGCGTCACGATCACGCTCACCGATCTGCGCCCGCTCTCGACCGGCGGACAGAAGCGCGAGCAGGTGTTCACCGGCGAGGGCGGCGTGGCCAGCTACGTCGACCTGCTGACCGCCAAGCGCACCAAGATCGGCACGATGATCGAGCTGCGCGCCGAGGTCCCGTTCGAGTTCGAGGGCCGCGATCACGAGCTCGGGGTCCAGGTCGCGCTGCAGTGGACCGACGCCTATCACGAGCACATCCACTGCTACACCAACAACATCCACAACAAGGACGGCGGCACCCACCTCACCGGCCTGCGCACCGCGTTGACGCGCGTGGTCAACAACTACGCGACCGACACCAACCTGCTCAAGGGCCACAAGGGCACGCTCGCGGGCGAGGACGTGCGCGAGGGCTTGGTCGCCGTGATCGCGGTCAAGCACCCCGATCCCAAGTTCTCGTCGCAGACCAAGGAGAAGCTGGTCTCGGGTGAGGTCACGGCGTTGGTTTCGAATGCGGTCGCGGAGCACCTCGGTCGCTACTTCGAGGAGAACCCCAAGGACGCGCGGCTGATCATCGAGAAGGCGCTGCTGGCCGCCCGCGCCCGCGCAGCCGCTCGCAAGGCCCGCGAG
>DATLLB010000572.1:0-3871 GCA_035538075.1 Enhygromyxa sp. | reverse complement strand
CGTTGTAGGTCGTGGCAGCCGCCGTACCGATCAGCGTCGCGATCAGAGGCCCCACGCAAGCTCAGCCTCGAGTTCGCCTCGGGCCGCGTGACTCGCGAGGGTCAGTCACTGCAGCCAACTGCTCCTCGATCGCCTTGAGCGTGCGGCCATCCTCGAGACGCCATCCCTCTCGTCCATTGCGAGAGTTGCCCGCGATGGCCGCCGCCGCGGCCGACGGACTTGTGAAGACGTAGCTCTCCGCAAAGCTGAGAAGGCTTCCCTTCTTCACCAGAATACCTTCCTCGAGGAGCTGCTTCCGCAGGTCCGCGACATACGGGGGACACTTCGGGCTCGCCTCACCAATTGCGGTGGAGCCCTTATGGACCACGAATCCTTCGTCGGAAGGAGCCCCCGTAGCGTAGGCGTTGCCGGTAGCACATATGAAGTCACCGGCAGCTGCGCCTCCCTCTGACTTCGATATGGCCCCTTCCACGTGCTCGAGAAATCGGTACCCGAGCGCACCCAGCAGGAGTTCGATGTTTTCGATGAACTCCTCCATCGCGTGCCTGTCGGAACGAGGGAGTTGTGCAGCAGGCGGCGCGTTCCCGTTGTCCAAACGCGCACGTTTAGCGTCCGCAACTCGCTTGGCAAGATGCGACTCCAAATATTTCACGTGACTCTTGGTGAGGTTCGAATCCTTGCTGGTGAAGAAGATGGCCTCGCGCCAGAACTCTTTGTTCCTCACGTGCGCGTGTAGCCGATCCCGCACGTCTTCAGCTTCGCCGATGTATACGACGTCCCTTCCAGTTTTCTCATCCTTCCGAGGAGGAAGTACACTCCGGGACGCTCTACTTCGTCCCTCCATTTGGAGAGTTCGGCAACCCGCGGTCGCGGACATACGACGGCCTGTCCGGTCCAGTTGACCACTTCGGCGTGACGGATCCCGGTTGGAGTACCCTCCTCGAGAAGAATTTTGATGATGCGCCCGTGCATCAGTTCTCACGATATCATTTCGGTCGCGTTGGATCTCTCAATCCACGACGACCGGGATCTCGAGCACGTTGTTGTCGTAGCTGCGCTCGACCAAGGTCGAGTGCGCGACACCTTCCGGCGGCAGGTTCACCTCCATGCGCAGCGTGTACTCGCCGGGCGCGAGGTCGGTGACGTCGATCCACTGGCAATCGAGATGGGCCCCGTAGGTGTCCGACCAGCCGAGCGAGAGGCCCTGGTTGAAGCAGGTGTAGAACGGGCTCTCGCCGGCGTCGGGCCACGAGTAGGGCTCCCAGTCGACCAGACAGAAGGCCTGCTTGTGTCCGGCCGCGACCTGCTCTTCGCCGGCTAGCAGGGTGTAGCGGGCGTAGTTGTCGAAGTGGTGGTGCTCATGGCACGGCGAGAAGGTGAAGAGGTCGGGGTGGTTGGCCGGGACGCCGAGGATCAGATCGCGTGAGCCGATGTTGGCGGTCTTGGTGTCGAAGCGCAGGACCCTTCGCCAGCCAGTCCCGCCGACGCAGCCCTCGTAGAGCGTGCAGGCCTCGGGCTCGACCCAGAGGTTCTGCATGTAGACGTTGAGGTCCCAGTCGAGCACGGCCAGGTCGGCGGCGTTGCAGCCGAGCGGACCGCTCAGCGGATCGCCGGGCGCAGCCGGAGGCTGCTCGCCGAGCGCGGGCACGGGCTGCTCGCAGCGGTACACGCCGTCGAACACGGGGCCCTCGGCGCAGCACAGCAAGTCGGGGCCGCAAGCGGGCTCGGGATCGTCGGGATCGCACAGCGCCCCGACACCGGGCGAGCAGATGTCGGTGTCCGTGTAGCCTTCGATCCGCACCTCGTCGATCGCCGCCTCGACGATCACCTCCTCGGGCGTGACGAGATCGCTGGCGGTGATGCGCAGGCGGGTGCCAGCGCTCAGCTCGATGCCGCAG
Source organism: Enhygromyxa sp. (assembly GCA_035538075.1). GTDB lineage: Bacteria > Myxococcota_A > Polyangia > Nannocystales > Nannocystaceae > Plesiocystis. The sequence continues at coordinate 1,973 of DATLLB010000572.1, read as the reverse complement.
GCTGCGAACGCGACCGACTCCCACAAGTTGGCGACCTCGGCCTGCGGACCGCCGTCGAGCTTCTCGAGCACGTGCACGATCACGCCGTCGGGCGCGTCGGGATCGGGCACGAGCAGCGCGAGCTCGAGGCTCACTCCGGTCGGCACCAGATCGGAGCGATGAAAGAAGCGCGCGAGCGAGACGCTGACGCTCTGGGCCTCGCCAGGATCGAAGGGCGGCGAGAGCAGCACGACCGAGCCGCCGTCGACGTCGTCGGTGCCGAGCTGCCCGCTCGGGTTGTCGCCGGTATAGAAGCAGCCGTCGCCGACGAAGCACGAGCCGGGCTGCGCGAGCGTGAACGCGACGTCGAAGACCTGCTGCGGCGTGCCGCGGACCCACGCGCCCGTGCTCGCGTCGCCGCTGATCGTCCAGCCCTGATCGCGTGAAAAGTCGTCGAACAGCAGCACGGTGCTGTCGCTCTCGGCGATCGTGGTGAAGGCCCAGGTCTCGCTGTCGGGGGACTCGCGCGCGGGGTCGTCGAGCTCGAACGCGCGGACTCGCCAGCTGAAGGTGCGATCGCCGACGAAGTTCAGCGGGCCCGTGCAGGTGCCCGAGAAGCCGTACTCGCCGGTCTTGCCGTTGGCGAGCTCGACCTCGTCGACCCACACGCGATAGCCGAGCGCGTCGCCCTCGGGATCCTCGGCGGGGTTCCAGCAGAGCTCGGCGCTGAGCGGGACGTCGACGGCCGCGTCGCTCGGGCTCACCAGCGTTGGAGCGGCGGGCGGGAGGTTCTCGTCGACCGACGTGTCACTCTCACCGCTGCCATCGGTCGTGCTCTCGCCATCGTCGGCCACCGGATAGCCTTGGCACCCGAGCACCACGCACACGCCGAGAATCGAGCCGCGCCGCAACACCGACCTCACGCTACCATGCTCGCACGGTGCCACGCGGGTTCGACTCGAAGCTGCGCGCGACCTTGCTCGGCATGGTCACGCTCGCCTGCCCTAGCTTGGCGAGGGCGGCCAACGAAGCGCACGTGCGCACGCCCGTGCTGTGGCCGTCCGAGTGCGGGGTGATCGTCGATCGTAGCGTCGATGCGATCGTGCACCTCGACTACTCGATCCCGGTCGAGGACACGCAGCTGACCCCCGAGGAGCTGCCCGACAGCCGCACCCACCAGTTCATCGCGCTGTGCCGCGAGCGGCCGCTGACCGATCTGCTGCCCTCGTGGTTGACCCGCGACGACGTCGAGCGCAGCGCGGCGGCGGGGTTGATCGAGTCCGCGGCGCTGAGCTCCGAAGCGATCCTCGACGAGAGCCCGCACTGGTCCGACTGCTTGGTGCGGATCACGGCCGACGACGATCGGCGACCGATCACCTTCACGCAGGCGGCCCTCGGGGTCGACTGGGACACCAGCGAGGTGCCGGTCGGGGTCTGGTCGGTGGTCGGCCACACCTTCGAGCCGCCGCTCAACCTCTGGCGCGATCGTCCGGGCTTCGTGAAGATCGTCGACGACCGCAGCGACGCCGAGCAGGATCTCCCGGCGATCGCCTTGCTCGGCGACGAGCAGGTGCTCGAGCCTGGGCAGACCGTCGCGCTCGACGGCTGCGTGGATGTGTTGGAGCCGGCCACGCTCGCGCTCGAGTGGGCCGAGTTCGCGCCGGAGCTGGTCTGGCACCCGCTGCAGGACTTCGCGGTCGATGGCGACGGCCCGCTGCCGCTCGCGCTGACGCTGCCGAGCGAGACGGCCGACCGCGAGCTGCTGATCCGCGCGACGCTGACTGACGCGCTCGGCCGTGAACGACTGACCCATCTGCAGGCGCGCGTGTCGGTGCTCCCCTGCCCACCCGGCGGCTGCCCCGAACCTCCGCCCAGCGAGCCCGAGCCCGGCGAGGCTTCGCGCCCCGGGTGCGCCTGCGCCACGCCGATTTCGCCGCGAGCGCTCGGGCTACTGCTCTTGCCCCTGCTCCTGCGCCGACGACGACTTCCTACGT
>DATLLB010000571.1:0-5748 GCA_035538075.1 Enhygromyxa sp. | reverse complement strand
AGTTGGACCAGCTGCGGGTCTTGATGCGCTCGGGTCCGCCGAGCAGATCGCAGATGGCCGCCCAGGCCGTCGGCGCGAACTCGTCGACCGGCATCTCGATGTTGCCCTCGAGCACCAAGCGCGGCCACGTCCAGGTCGAGGGATCGGTCGGCGAGTAGTCCCGCAGGGTCTTGCGCTCGTCGGTGGGGTCGTAGCCGCGCACCCATTGTTGCGGCTCTTCGCGGATGCGGCGGTTGGCGTCCTCGCGCCAGCGCCGGGCGAGATCGGGATCGAAGGCGCGGGGGATCAGCAGGAAGCCGTCGGTCAGGAATTGCTCGATCTGGGCGGGCGAGAGGAAGCGCGGCTTCCAGGCGGAGCTGGTTGCTTTGTGGAACTGCGGCGCGGCGGGGCCGTGCGGATCGATGCCGACCGCGGAGACCAGCGTGCTCTGGATCTTGTCGATCCACCGCAGGTCGTCTTCGTGCAGACGCGCGAGGTGGGAGGGGCGACCGAGCTGGATGGGTAGCACCTGGCGCAGGGGGGATGCGGTGGTGCGCCGATAATGGCAGTCGCGATCATCGGTCAGCAGCGCGCGGGCTTGCGTGAGGATGCGGGCGAGCTCGGGGCGGGTCGCGATCGGGCCCTCGTTGGTCCACAGCGGAATTTCGAGCACGGCGGCCGCGTCGGCCAGCAAGGCTGGGGCGCTCTCGAGCAAGGCGGCGAAGCGATGCTCGAAGCCGACCGCGACGGTGTCGGGATCCTCGAGGTGCCGTGCGATGGCGAGCGACAGCGCGATCGCGTTCGAGTACGGCATGGCCACGCGCGCGCGCTCGAGCAAGGTGGCCGCTTCGGCGTACGCCTGCATCGAGAGCAGCGCCTCGCCGCGCAGGTGCAGCAGCCGTGGCGCGTCCGCGGCCTCAGTCAGCGCGAGCACCTCCTCGTACGCGCCCTCGGCCAGCGCGAACGCAGCCCGCTCTGCGATCAGCGACCCCACAGGCGCGGCCGCGAGACGCTCGCGAGCGTGCGCTCGATCGCCGCACAAGAGATCCAACTGCACCCGCACCGCGAGCAACTCCGGCAGCGGCCCGCGGCGATCGAGCAGCGCGTCGATCGAGCTGCTCGCCGCCTCGACACCATCGATGAACACCCGCTTCCACGCCTTGCCGGCCGCCTCGCTCGCCGAGCCCAGCAACGCGTCGGCCGCTCGCTGCTGGATCGCCGAGCGCCGCCGCAGCTCCTGCGTGCGGCCCTTGAGATCAGCAGGGGGCATGCTCGCCGCGATCGCGTCGAGCAGCGCCAGCGACTCCTCGATCCACCCGAGCTCGCGCGCAAACTTGGCCGCGAGCTTGATCGAGTAGGTCGCGACCGCAGGCACCGAGCTGCTCGCCGCCCGGCGCAGGCAGGCCAATCCCGCGTCGTAGTCCCGCGCGACGAACAACGCCGTGCCGGCGATGTACTCGGTCAGCGGAGCCGTGTCCTCCCCCTCGCACGCCGCGAGCATGTCCGCGCGAGCGCTCGCCCACGCGTGCCGACGCGCCCGCGCGAGCCCACGCAGCAGATGCCCGCGCTCCCCGAGCGTCGTGATCGCAGCCGCCACCGCGGCCGAGTCGTAGCGGCCCGCGTTGAGCTCCGCGAACAGCCGCGTGTAGACGTCGTGGCTCATCCAAAGTGAAAGTACACGTTCGAGGGCGTGCGTCGCAGCTCGCCTTTGGCGTACGGAAACGATGCGATCCACGGTCGCAAGCGACGGTCGCCGAGCACCTCGTTCATCGCCCGCACTTGCTGCGTCAGCGCGGCCACGGCCGGCTCGCGCTGGCGCTGCGCCAGCTCGGCCTCCAGCACCTCGGCCGCGCTCGCGTGAAAATAGACCTGGCGTCCGGTGGAGAGCAGGCAGTGCTGAAACACGAGGTAGCGGGAGCCTCGCCAGAGCGCGTCGAACTCGTGCAGGTTGCGGATCACGTTCGGCACTCGCTCGGGATCGAGGCGCACGTACAGCTTGAAGTCCCGCAGCTGCGCGCGATCGAAGTCGAGCCCGAGGATGTAGACCGATCCCGGCCGCAGCGAGGCCGGCAGCGCCGGCACGCCGAGCGCGACGCGGAGCCGCTCGACCGTGCGCGCGGAGTCGGCCTGGAAGATCAGGTAGTACTTGAGGCGCGCTCGCCCAGCGTGCTCGTCGACGTCGATGCCGAGCACGATCTGCAGCACGTCGGGGCCCGTCGTGACGCCGGTCTCCAGCGCCGCAACGAAGCCACGACCGAGCGAGAATCCCAGCGCGTCGGCGCTGCGAAACAGCTGCTCGTGGGCGACCTCGGCCCGACCCGGCTCGGCCAGGTCGAAGTAGACGGTCTCGCGCCACGACGACAGCTGCTCGTCAATTCGCGCCGAGTACTCTTCGAAGCTCGGCCACAGTTTTCCGGCGCGCGCGAGCTCGTCGAACTGGGCGAGCATCTCGGGCACATCCGGGCGAGCGTGAAGCAGCGCGCGCAACAAGGGACTGGGCACGCGGCACGGTAACAGCCAAGCGCAATACGAGGACATCGCCACGTCGCGCCATAGGCGCGTCAGAGTGCCACGCGATCGGCGTGCGGAGCCCAACGTGACGTCACGATCGTGCGCCGGTCACGGCCAAACACGCAGATTCGAATTGAGCCCTCATCCGCGAGCTTGGCTGATCGCGCCGGCCTCGTGAAGCGCGCGCCCCCCCGCAGCCATCTGGACACCCTCCCTTCGTCCGGGCTACCATCAATCGCTTTCTGCGAGACCCCGAGCCGCGACGCGCTCAACGGCGAAATCCGAAAATCGTGGCGCTGGGCCAAACCAAAACGGGCCCAACAGAGTATCGGGGGTGCCTCGATTGGCGCGGTCATCACGCGATCGAGGATGCGAGAGGACACGATGATCGACACCGAGAACTTCGAGATTGGCAGCACTGCGGTCTACCCCGCCCATGGCGTGGCCGATGTGGTCGGGCTCGAGACCAAGCACGTAGGTGGCCGAGCCTTGCGCTTCTATCACCTCCAAGTCCGCGGCAGCGGCTTGAAGATCATCGTCCCCATCGACAAAGCTGGGGAGAACGGAATGCGCCCGCTGGCGGGCCCCGACGAGATCGACAAGATGTTCGAGATCCTGCGGGATCACGACGTCCCCACCGACCGACAGACGTGGAACCGGCGCTATCGCAACTTCATGGAGAAGATCCGCACCGGATCGCTCCACGAGGTCGCCGAGGTCTACCGCGATCTCTCGCTGTTGCGCTCTCAAAAGACGCTCTCGCACGGCGAGCGCGAGATGTTGCGCACAGCTCGTGATCTGCTGGTCGGCGAGCTCGCGGTCGCGCGTGAAACCAGCGAGTCCGAGGTCGCCGAGCAGCTCGATTCGATGTTCAACTAGCGCTCATTCGGGCGCTTCTCGCTCGGACGACGCAATCAACCCACTGGCGGGCGCGAGTCCGCCAGTGCTCCAGAGGGCTTTCGTCATCGAAATCATCCTTTGCCAAGATCCCTGGGACCAGGTCGACGTCGACGCTTTTGTGTGCCCGGTCAATTCCGAGTGCAACTACACGACCTACCCGGCTTCGCGCATCAAGGAGCTCTCGGGCCTTCCGCTCGAGGAGCTGCTGCGCCCGCACACGCCACTCGCGATTGGAGCGGCGTTCGTGACCGAGGCCGGGCGGCTCAAGGCCCGGCACCTGATCCACGTGCCCAACACCAACGCGCCCGGTGAGCAGGTCCAGGTCGAGGACATCGCCCGCGCGACCGCGGCTGTGATCGTCACCTGCGAGCTCAAGGGCTTCAACAGCGTCGCGGTCCCGCTCATGGGTGCCTTCGACACGGGCATCCCGGCCGAGGAGGCCGCCCGCGCGATCCATAGCGAGTTTCGCAGCCATCGCGGCGAGCGGCCCAGCCGAGTGCTGTTCGTCGCCCGCAGCACCGACGAGATCGACGTCTTCGAGATGGCCATCGAAGGACTGGCTTAGTAGCCCCCCCGCGGCCGGCTTAGTGTGAGCCGCGGGCGTCCGCTTCGCGGACGTTCGCTCGCTTTGCGAGCGAAGCGGATCGGTTCGTGGTTTTTGACCGCACGTGGTGCCCCCCGGAGGGGGGCTTGATCTCTTCGCTGGAGCGCGTGGAGGGAGGGTCAGTCGAGACAGGCTCAGGAGACGGTGGCTCGGGGGCGTGTCGCATGTGGGGGCAATTTGTGTTAAGTCCGGCAGCGGATGGGCCCCTATCTCGTCTTGCTCGCACTCGCGGGGCTGGGCCTCGCCCTCGGCTGGCGACTGACACCCGCGCCGAGTGAGCGCCCGGACGTCGACGGCATCGCGCGGTTGCTGCAATTCGGGATTGCAGCGACCGGGCTGCTGGCGATCGCGCTGTTGCTGGTGCCGTTCTTCATGACGCTCGGTGCGATCGAGTGCACGCCCGAGGCCGAGCATGCGGGCGAGTGCTTGATCGGCGTCAAGGAGCGCGGGCTGTTCGGGGGCGGCGCGTTCGCTTGCATGATCGGCGTCGCGTTCTCGTTCGTGCTGCGCAAGGGCGTCCTCGACTTTCCCGATGCGGCGGAGAGCAACCCCGAGGCGATCATCGACGCCAACGCGACGGTGCCCAAGGCGAAGCCGCGCCGCGAGCCGGAGGCGAAGGCAGAGCCCAAGGCGGAACCGGAACCGAAGCCGGAGCCGGACGCGGTGAAGCCCGCCGAAGCAGAGACGGTGAAGCCCGAGCCCGCCGAAGCGGAGACGCTGAAGCCCGAGCCCGACCCGACGCCAGAGCCCCAGCCCGAGCCTGCGTCGGAGGAGCCCGAGCAAGAGCCCAGCTCGCATCGGCGCCTCGAGGGGCCGGTGTTCCGCGCCTTCGTCGACGACGATCCCGTCGAGCTCGAAGTTGCGATCGCGACGGCCGCCAAGCGCCTGCGCAGCGATCGTGTGGCGGTGGTGTTCTCGCGCGGCGCCAGCAAGGACGCCAACGAGGCGCTGCTCGAGCTGGCCGAGGTCTTCAAGGCGTATCGCTACGTGCTCGAGGGCACCGCGGCGGCGATCGAGGGCCTCAAGATCGGCGACACCCCCGACCCGCACGAGGCCGACGAGATCGCCGGCCCCGATGCTCGTCATGCGATGCAGCTGGCGCTCGATCTCGCCGGCGGCCTGATCGAGACCGTGTTCCTGCTCGACACCCGGGTCGCGTTCCCGGAGTTCGTGCTCGGGCAGCTCACGGTCCTGCAGTCGGTCTGCATCGCCCACGCCCACGACGACGTCAGCGCGGCCTGCCAGGTGGTCCTGCCGGGCACCAACGCAGGTGAGCGCGAGGGTGAGCTGAGCGACGAGCACGGCGGCGTGAACCACCGACGCCCGCGCGCCTGGCTGGTCCAGCGGCTGGTCGAGGCGGTGCGCGAGCAAGCCCAGCCCGAGCGCGACGAGACGTGATCGAGAAGCGCTCCAGCTTGGTGTTGTTCTTGTGGTTCTTGCTCGCGCTCGGCTGCGCGAGCGAGAGCAAGCCGCTGTGGGCCGATCCCGGCGTCGTGCGCCTGGCTCCCGATCACAGCGAAGTCGCGATCGAGATCCACAATGTGAGCGGCACGATCCGACCGATCAGCGACTTCGAGCTGGCCGGCGAGGACTGGGGCGCGCTGCGTTTCCTCGATGACAGCCTGCCGCGCACGGTGCCGGCCAACGACGCGGTGGTCGTGCGGCTCGCCGTCTCGGCGGCGAGCTTTCGCAGCGAGCCGGGTGTCTATCGCTCGGGCCGGGCGAGCCTGCGCTTTCGCTCGAATCAGCACGAG